>JBJKQZ010000469.1:0-6734 GCA_046704865.1 Terriglobia bacterium | reverse complement strand
TGGCAGGAGGCATTTTCCGACTTACGTAATTATGCTGGCGTAGCCTGGTACTGGCGCTCAGTCCAGGTTGATCAACTTCAGCCGGGCCAGATTGCCCTCCTCAAGTTTGGCGCTGTCGATTATCGCGGTGTTGTTTACGTGAACGGACAGCAGGTGGGCTCGCACGACGGCGGATATCTCCCTTTTGAGTTTGACATAACCGCACACCTCAAAGAGGGCGAAAACCAGATTGCCGTCAGGGTTGCGGACCCGGGAGCCAAGCCGGACGAAGTGGAAGGAATCAAATACTCGGAAATTCCTCACGGCAAGCAGAACTGGTACGTGCAGACGAGCGGTTTATGGCAGAGTGTTGAGATTGATATCCGCCCGCAGGTCCACCTGGGTGTGGTTCACATCTCTGCCGGAGATGACGGCAACTTCTCTTTCAGCGTCCATCTCCAGAACCCGAATTCAGGCGCATCAGAAGCCCCGACGGTGGGCGCCGAAATAATGGACCCTGAGGGGAAACTGGTTTGGAAAGGACCGGAGAACGCAATCGTAAAGCAGGGTGTTTATATGTTCTCAGGAACTCTTGCCAATCCCGATCTCTGGAGCCCATCCCATCCATCCCTCTACACGCTCCGCGTTCACACCAGTTCCGGCGATTATCAGTCTTACCGATTCGGTTTTCGGACGTTTGAGACGCGTGACGGCAAGTTTTACTTGAATGGCAAAGTGATTTACCTGCGCGGAGCGCTGGACCAGGCTTTCTATCCTGACACCATTTACACGCCTCCTTCGCTGGATTTTCTGAAAAACGAAATGCGAGAGGCCAAAGCGATGGGCCTGAACCTGCTGCGCTGCCACATCAAGGTCCCGGACCCCCGCTACCTGGAGGCGGCGGATGAAACGGGCATGTTGGTCTGGTACGAAATTCCAAACTGGGACAAACTTACCCAGGACTCCGAGACCCGCGCGCTTGACACTTTGCGTGGCATGGTAGAGCGCGACTGGAACCATCCCTCGATCATCATCGTCAGCATCGCTAACGAAAGCTGGGGCTTGAATCTTAAGCAGGCTGCTGACCGGGATTGGTTGAAGCAGGCTTATCACCAGGCAAAGCAGCTTGTTCCGGGATGGTTGGTGGAAGACAACAGCGCTTGCTGCGACAATTTCCACGTTTCAACAGACTTGGCGGATTTTCACCAATACGATTCCATTCCTGACCACGCGGCTGATTTCGATCGTTTTGTAGGAGATCTGGCAACCCGCCCAAGCTGGCTTTTTAGCCCTTACGGTGATGCTGAACCTAAGGGAAACGAGCCGCTAATGCTTTCGGAATTTGGCAATTGGGGCTTGCCTTTTGTTCCAAAGGAGAAACCCTGGTGGTTTTCCCGCGATTCTAATGGACGCAGGATAACCCTGCCGGAGGGCCTTGAGAAGCGGTTTGAAGATTATCAGTACAACACGCTTTTCCCGGACCTGCACTCACTGGAGGCGGCAACCCAGACCCACGAATTCAACTCGCTCAAACATGAGATCGCGAGTTTGCGCAGTCGGCCGTCTATTCAAGGTTACGTCATCACGGAATTGACTGACGTCATGTGGGAATCTAACGGTCTGATGGACATCTGGCGGCATCCCAAGAACTTTTCATCCGATCTCGGCGCCATTCAGCAGGATGATGCAATTTTCCTCCGGCCTGAAAAACATAATTATTTCGACGGGGACAAAGTGGAGGCAGAAGTTTACTTTTCGCATTACAGCCAGCAGAATCTGGATGATGCGACAGTTAACTGGGAGGTGCAAGGCACGCCGCTGAAGGGAAGTTTTTCATCACCGGCAATTTCAATTGGGACCGCAGGTAAAGCAGGGACGATTAATTTTTCAGTCCCATCTGCCCCCGCGCCCTCAAGAAATCTGCTTAGTGTCCAGATTTCCGCAGGCGGAACACTAATTTCAAAATCATCGGTCGACCTGTATTTTTACCCTCATTACAAGCCCACACTTCCGCCTCCAGTTAATTTCCACGATCCCCACGGCACACTACGCCGCCTTGCGAGTGATATGCAGGAGCGGGATTACTTTGAGACAGACAGCGTGCAGGCGCATCCGGTCTTAATCACCTCCGTATTCGACGCCGATGTGAAGCAGGCGCTTGAGTCCGGAAGTACAGTAATCCTGCTGGCCCAGGGGCCGCTCAGCATAACTCAGGATTTGAAGATTGAGCCGCGCTCCAAAGACGACTTCAGTGGAAACTGGATTTCCAACTTTGCCTGGGTTCGCAAGGGTGCACCCACATTCAAAAAAATTGGTTTTGAAACACTCTCCGGTTTTGAAACGGAAGCCTCCACTCCGGAATCAGTCGTTGTAGGTATTCCACCCGCTGAATTCAAGGATGTCCTCGCGGGGGAATTCTACGGATGGATCCATTCGAGCGTAGGCACCCTGGTTCAGGCGCGATATGGCAAAGGGAGGCTATTGATTTGCACCTTTTCTCTGAATACCCCCTATGGCACTGATCCCTATGCCACATATCTTATGGACGACCTCGTGAATTATGCCGCGTCAGGCTTTAAGCCAAGGTTTGATATCACGCCGCAGGCGCAACAAAAGGCTGAAACGAATGCCTCTTCCGGGGCAAAGTGAGGAGCGTCAACTCTAGCAGCGGTGAATACTGTCGCAAGAAATGAATCGAGGTTTCTGGCCAATAAATTACTGTGCTTGTTTCAATTTCTTCAAACGCTGCGCTGCTTCGTCAAGCGTAGTGTCTTTCTTGCAGAAAGTGAAGCGCACCTGCTGGCTTCCGAGCCGGCGATCGCTGTAGAAGCTGCTGCCAGGCACTGCGGCCACGCCTATTTTCTCGATCAGGTGCCTTGTGAACTCAACGTCATCAGGAAAGCCAAAGTCTCGAATGTCGGTCATGATGTAGTACGCTCCGAACGGTTTGAAGCATTTGAAGCCGACATCCTCCAGCGTGCAAAGCAGCCTGTCACGCCGCTTGAGATAATCATTCCGCAGCTTCTGATAATAGCCCTCACCTAGATGAAGAGCCGTGATTCCGGCCTGCTGCAGGGGAGCTGCGGCGCCTACCGTGAGGAAGTCATGCATCTTCCGAATCGCCTGCGTAATCGCAGGCGGCGCGATTGCATAGCCCACCCGCCATCCGGTAACGCTGTATGTTTTCGACATCGAATTGATGGTAATGGTCCTCTCGCGCATCTCCGGAAGCGCGGCCATGGAGATGTGACGGCGGCCTTCATAGACAAGATACTGGTAGATTTCATCCGTCAGCACAAAGGCGCTTGATCGCCGGACGATTTTTGCGATGGCTTCAAGCTCAGCCAATGAAAACACTTTGCCCGTGGGATTATTGGGCGTGTTCAGAATCAGTGCGCGGGTTCGTTTGTTGAAAGCGGCGGCCAGTTCCTCAGGATCAAATGTCCACTCCGGAGGCAGCAAGGGCACAAATCGGGGCACCGCCCCGCTGATTATGGCGTCCGGACCGTAGTTTTCATAGAACGGCTCAAAAACCACAACCTCTTCACCCGGGTTCACCACGGCCAACAGGGAAGCGATCATTGCCTCCGTTGACCCGCAACAGACGGTTACTTCCTGTTCGGGATCGATGGCCAGGCCGGAATCCTTTTGGAAGCGTTCTGCAATAGCCCGGCGAAACTCGCGCGCACCCCACGTAATTGCGTACTGGTTGATATCATCTTGTACAGCACGGACTGCCGCATTTTTCACTTCGGCCGGGGCAGCAAAATCCGGGAAACCTTGTGCCAGGTTAACCGCACCATGCCGTATCGCCAACCGAGTCATTTCCCGGATCACACTCTCAGTGAATTGCTGTGCCTTTCGTGAAATCAGCAATGGTTCCGTCATAACGACTTCCTCACAGAACTCTCCATCATTCTATGCAGTTTCTGGTAAACATAGCTCATCTTGCCATTCCCCGCCAGCCAGTGTGCGGCGAAACTACTAGCAGGATGAAATCACAGCAGGAAGAAAAAACATTGCAGCCTGCGGGGATTAATGTCCGGGTTGCATGCGGCCATAATCCCTGTCCCTTGGAATTGTTGCACTATCAAAATTGTTTGTATCTGACCACATTTTGTTGAAATAGCTGCTACGTGAAGCATAATTCGAATGCAACTATAACCAAAATAAATAGATTACGTATCCAATAAAAAGTATTGACAACAAATCGAAAAAGGGGTTAAATTGCTTGTTCACGGGCAGATTTAAGTTCCCTACGCACAGGTGCTGCTCGTGGCCTATACCTCCGGTAAGCCCACCTCGACCTCCTCTGCGGCCTCCCGTTGCGCTTTGTCTTGGGTCACTTTTTATTTCCTTTACGATTAGATGGAGGTTTCGAAGAATGCGATCTCGAGTTGTATCTGTGTCTGCAATTTGTCTAATCGTGATTGCCATCCTAGGATTCGGGACAGTTCAGCGGCTGAACGCACAAGTTCTTTATGGTTCCGTCGCCGGGACAGTGACTGATCAGACAGGCGCAGTTGTACCTAACGCGGCAATCACGATCGTTAATGACAATACGGGGTTGACCCGTAATACCACTTCAGGAACGGCCGGTGATTTTCGAATCATTGACCTTCCTGCCGGGACCTATACTCTCAGCGTAACAGCGCAAGGTTTCAAGCCCGTTAAGCAAACGGGTATCCGGGTTGCAGTTGGTTCGATTAACCAGCAAAATGTGCAGCTTTCGGTAGGATCTGTCACCCAGACGGTGACCGTTTCCGGCGCCGCTGCCACGCTTCAAACCCAGCAGGCCAACGTTCATACGACCATCAGCAATTATGCGGTGCAGAACCTGCCGCTGAACATTTATCACAACTTCCAGAGCGTCGAATTGCTGGCGCCAGGCGTAGTTTCTCTTTCTGCAATTTCAGGAAGCTACCCCAATTCATTGGCCGACACGCCGGACCGCTCTCTTGCCATCAATTCTGATGGTTTGCCGCAGCACATCAACACGAACCGCGTGGACGGTGCCACCGACGTGTTCCTGTGGCTGCCGGACCACATGGTGATTGTGCCTCCTGCGGCAACAGTCCAGGAAGTCAACGTGCAGACCGCCAATTATAACGTCCAAAAAGGACTGACGGCCGGCGCAGCGACGGACGTCATCACCAAGTCTGGAACCAACCAGTTCCATGGGCAGCTTTACGGATATCACACAGACCAGGCTTTGGATGCGCAAAATGCGCTGGTTCACACGGCCAACGGCAAATCGCCACAGAACATACAAAACAACGACGGCGTCGCGATCGGCGGTCCGATTGTCAAGAACAAGGTCTTCTTTTTTGGCAACTGGGACGGGTTCTACCAGCGTCAGAATGCCGCTGACACGGGCCTGCTTCCTCCTGTGGACATGCGGAACGGCGACTTCTCTTCCTATCTCGGGGCGCCCCTTTATGATGCTTCGGGCAGCCCCGTGATGGTCTGCACCAGCAATGCTTCAGGAGCTGGAGCAGGGCCAATGGTTCAGTTGCAGCAGGGAATGGTCTTTGACCCAACAACCGGCAACACCGCAACCGGCCAGGGTCGCTGCGCTTTCCAAAACAATATCATTCCGGCCAACCGGATGTATGCAGGGGCGACAAACTTCTGGCAACTGATGGCTCCTTATACTCCGAACAACACGCTGGGCCAGCCTTTCAATCAGTTTACATCCGAGAACGACATTCGCCTGCGAAGGTCGGACTGGAACCGAAACATTTATACGGGCAAGATTGATTACGACCTCAGCGACCGCCAGACCCTCTGGGGCAAGTACACTCTTCAGAAAGCGCTCTTGAGCGACGGCACCGACTATGGTGTCGCTGGCCAGGGAAATGGCACAGGTACTACCAACGACACGGCTCAAACCGTGACGATTGGCCACACTTGGGCCGCAAAATCTAACCTGGTATTGAGCGGCCACATCGGCTTCACTCGTATGGGTGAGGGCAACACGGTGCCTGGTTTCGGCAAGGACTATGGCCAGACTGTCCTTGGTCTTGTCAACAGCAACACCCCCGCAGGTGACAATAGATATAGTGGCATGCCTGGAATCGGCGGATGGGACTTCACGGGTCTTGGCACCAATCAGTCATGGGAACCCGCCTTTCGTAACGACTGGCAGTTGACGCTTGACGAGAACGCGACCTGGATCAAAGGCAAACATACGATTGTGTTTGGATTCGATGCGGCCCACAATCACATGAACCACTGGCAGCCGGAAATTGACTGCTGCCCGCGTGGCGACGTGAATATGTACAATGACAACACGTTCCTGAACACGGCGACTGACACTGCCGGCATCGGTTCGCAGGCTCAGTTCTATAACAACGCTGGCGCGGCCACTGGCTTTAACTCCGCTCAATGGAATGGACTTGCGCTCTTCAATCTTGGTCTGGCGAGCGAAGTCTATAACACGCAACAATTCATCAAGGCCACCAATAAGGACTGGCAGGAAGCTCTCTACATTGGTGATACCTTCCGAATCACCCCTAAGCTCACCATTGATGCCGGACTCCGTTGGGAGTATTTCCCACTCATTACGCGGGATGGCGTAAGTAAGTTTGAGGTCTATGATCCGACTACCAACCAGATGTACCTGGGAGGTCTGGGCAACAACTCTACCCATCTCAACAACACGCCGCTCGGAGTTACCAGCAGCAAGAAGCTGTTTGCTCCCCGGCTGGGACTTGCGTATCAACTCGACGACAAGACGGTGATTCGCACCGCGT
>JBJKQZ010000468.1:0-2906 GCA_046704865.1 Terriglobia bacterium | reverse complement strand
ATGTGGAACTGGCCCGGCGGGTGAAGGCAGCCGGCGGTCAAATCATTTTCCTGCCCGGGGCGGATTGGGTGCGCACGCGGATGTACCGCACCTTCCGTGACATGTGGCAGGGCTGGAGCAAGAACCTTTACCTGCTCTTCGGCAGTAAGGCCGCGCCGATGCTCAGGGCTTTGAGCGAGGCACTGATTTTGGATGTGCTTATTCCGCTCGGGTTTGTGATTTTGGGGGTTCTGATTATGGCTGACCTTGTGACCGGCTGGTTGTTTCTGGCCACGCTGCTGTGCTTTGCTGCCGCGGTTTTGCGCCAATGGAATTACAGCCGCAGCCTGGCACGGCTGGGTTTTGAATCGAACCTGGCCGATTACGAGGTAATCGGCGCGGGATTGTTCGCGCTGCTGCTATTGAATTCAATGTGGGCCTATCGCGTGGCGCGCGGCGTGCGGTGGAAAGGCCGGAAGTATCCGGTGATTTGACTTGTCATGCTGAGCGAAGCGAAGCATCCCCGCGTTTGCGTGAAAAATGAATGCAGAGGTCCTTCGCTGCGCTCAGGATGACGGGACGGGGAAGGGACGGAAAACGGAATGATCTATCTGACTCGGCGCGCGGAATTTTCCGCATCGCACTATTACCACAATCCGGCCTTTAGCGCGGAAGAGAACCAGCGGATCTTTGGCAAGTGCAACAACCCCCACGGCCACGGGCACAACTACACCGTGGAGGTGACGGTGGCGGGCGAAGTGGACGATACCACCGGCATGGTGCTCGACCTGAAAGACCTGAAGGCGGTGCTGGAAAGTGAAGTGCTGCAGCGCATGGACCATAAATTCCTGAACAAGGAAGTGCCGGTGTTCGCAACGAAAATTCCAACCACGGAGAACATCGCCGTGGAGATCTGGAACCTGTTGGCGGCGAAACTTCCCAGCGGGCGCCTGCATCGAATCCGGCTGTACGAAACAGACGATCTCTACGTGGATTTTTACGGGGACTGATGGTTTCACTCACCAAGCGGTACCGTTTTTCAGCATCGCACCGCCTGCACAACCAAGTGCTTAGCGCGGAGGAGAATAGCCGCGTGTTCGGCAAGTGCAACAGCCCTTATGGCCACGGTCACAATTACATTGTGGAAGTCACGGTTCGAGGACCCGTTGATCCGGCAACCGGGTTCGTGATGGACCTGGGGGTGCTGGACCAGGCCGTGGAGCGGGAAGTGATGGACCGGTTTGACCATACCTACCTGAATCTGGACGTTCCCAACTTCCATGGCAAAGTGCCGACCACGGAAAACCTCTGCGTGGAAATTTACAACCTGCTTCGCGCCCGGATTGACGGTGCGAACGGAAGCGCGAGGCTTGAGAAAGTCCGCCTGGAAGAGACAAGCTCAAATTCCTTTGAGTACGCGGGCGGCGCAACGGACCGCCCGGAGCGGGCATGAGAGAAACGAAATGAAGACAAATCATAAATCGACTATTGCGGAGCCTGAGCAGGCGCGGAAACCAGACCTGCTGGAAGAATCGGTGCGCGCCACGCTGCGCGAACTGGGAGAAAATCCCGGGCGCGAAGGGCTGCTGAAAACTCCTGAGCGCGTGGCGAAGTCGCTGCGGTTCCTGACCAGCGGTTACGGCAAGGACGTGAAAAAGGTGCTGAACGGCGCCGTCTATTCCGTTGCCTATGACGAAATGGTGATTGTGAAGGACATTGAAATTTTCAGTATGTGCGAACACCACCTGCTGCCCTTCTTCGGGCGCTGTCACGTGGCCTACATTCCTACAAAGAAAGTGATCGGTCTGAGCAAGATTCCGCGGCTGGTGGATGTATTTGCGCGGCGGCTGCAGATCCAGGAGCGGCTGACCAACCAGATTGCCGAAACGATTATGGAAGCCATCAAGCCGCAGGGCGTTGGCGTGATCATCGAAGCCAAGCACCTGTGCATGGTGATGCGCGGCGTGGAAAAACAGAATTCCGTGGCTGTGACTTCCGCCATGCTGGGTGTCTTTAGAGATGGCGAGCAGACCCGCGCGGAGTTCCTGCGGCTGGTGAGGGAGAGAAGTTAGAAATAGGAAGTTGGAGATAGGAAATAGGGAATAGGGAATAGGGAATAGGAAGAATCGATGGGCGCCTTAAAGAACAGAGTGGCAGTTGTGACGGGCGCAAGCCGGGGCATCGGGCTGGCGATTGCCGAAGCGCTGGCGCGCGCGGGTGCGGAGGTTGTGCTGGTTTCGCGCAGCCGGAAGGTGCTTGAATCCGCCAAGAAGAAAATGGGCGCGAGGGCGAGCGTGGTGGCCGCAGATGTTTCTCGTGCGGCCGATGTCGATCGCATCTTCAGGCACGTAAAGCGGCAGCATGGCCGGCTGGATATCCTGGTAAATTGCGCCGGCATTTTCACCTACAAGCCGTTCACGGAAACGAATCTCGACGACTGGCAGCGCAATATCGGAACGAACCTGACTTCGATTTTTCTTGCCGTGAAGGCGGCGCTGCCGTTGTGGGAAAGCAGTCGCAATGCGCACCTGGTAAACATTCTGTCTACCTCAAGCCGGCACGCTTTTGCAAATTGCTCGGCTTACACGGCGGCCAAGTTCGGGGCGCTGGGATAGACACGCGTACTGCGGGAAGAATTGCAGCCGAAGGGCATCCGGGTGACGGCCATCCTGCCGGGACTGACGGACACCGAGATGCTGAATGAGTTCGGATTTGAGGTCCCCCGCGCGCGAGTGATGCAGCCGGAGGACGTGGCGGACGCGGTGATCGGAGCGCTCCAGCAGCCGGCGCGAACGGCGGTGAATGAAGTGCTGCTGATGCCTTCAGCAGGTGCAATATAGTTTTACGGCTGGGGCGAGGGACCGCTGAGACTTTTCAAATGCAGGGAAGGCCGTCAGGCGGGTTATCGCAAATCGCGTGGAGGAACG
>JBJKQZ010000467.1:0-7003 GCA_046704865.1 Terriglobia bacterium | reverse complement strand
AGGCTTGGCTTCAGGGGATGGTTTCGGGAAAAGCAGGAATCCAATGGAGGTGTAAAAGGCCGATGAAATTGAGAGTGATTACCGCCGCGTTGATTGCCTGTTTAGGCGTCGTTGCGCTCCAGGCCGGGACCACGCCTTCGCCGGCGTTGCTGGTGCTGGCCAAACAGGCCCACACCCTTGAGATTGTCGATCCGGCAACGCTGAAGGTTGTGGCCAAAATTCCGGCCGGGAATGATCCTCATGAAGTGATTGCTTCAGCCGACGGCACACGAGCATACATCTCCAATTATGGCTTTGGCGCTTACAACACCATTTCCGTAGCGGACCTCGTTACGCAGAAGTCTCTGCCGTTGATTGATCTCGGCGTCCTGCACGGACCGCACGGGCTGGCGGTTGCGGGAAGCGAACTCTACTTTACGGCGGAAGTGAACAAAGTCTTTGGCCGCTACAATCCAGCAACAGGAAAGATCGACTGGATCCTTGGCACTGGCCAGGATCGTACCCACATGATTGAGGTCTCAAAAGACCTTGACCATATCTACACTTCAAACGTCAACTCGGGCACCATCAGCATTATTGATAAAACTGTGGAATCGAAAACTCCTGGTCCGCCCCGCGGCGCCCAGGGATGGGAAGAAACCGTCATTCATACGGGAGTTGGCACAGAGGGCTTTGACGTTTCGCCTGATGGCAAGGAGCTTTGGTCTGCAGCCGCGCGCGGCGGTACTGTCTCCATCATCAACCTGCGCACTGAAAAGCTGGTCCAGTCGCTGCACGCCAAAGTCACGGGCGCCAACAGAGTGCGGTTCACGCCGGATGGCAAATATGTTTTTGTTTCCATGCTGCGCAATGACGGGGGCGACCTGGTGATCTTTAACGTTAGAACTCGGCAGCAAGTAAAACGCCTGAGTCTGGGTCACGGCGCAGCGGGAATTCTGATGCAGCCTGACGGCTCACGCGCATTCGTCTCTTGCAGCCCGGATAACTACGTAGCCGTGATTGACCTGAAAACCCTTAAGGAGACAGGCCGCATCGAAACTGAACGCGGACCGGACGGCCTCGCCTGGGCGGTGAGGAAATAGAGGGTCCAGCAGCGGCCCGCAATCATTGGATGAAATATCCCACCGCTCTCCACTTCCCTTCTTCGAGGACGGTGGTAACGGTCTCGACGCCATCCTTTTTGTTCGCGAACGAAGTGTCGAACTGCATCACCACATACTCGCCGTCGGGGGCACCTGGCAAGGATGTCTTATAAACATCGGTCTTCAGCTTGCGGGAAATCATTTTACCCAGCGGCTCCCTCGCACCTTTCATCGCCTGTTCCCACTTTTGCTCGGTAACGTTGTTGCGAAAATAGCTGGCGGCTTGTTTCCAGCTTTCCGCGTAATCACGTTTATCAATAAGCCCCAGCCAGACTTCCGCAGAGGCCACTGCGGCCTTCTCCTTGCTTTCGTTCTGGGCAATCGCCACCACGGGCAAAAGCATGAGTATGGTTATATAGAGACATGAGATCTTCCGGAACATATGCTCCTCCTTCTTTGCCCCACAGGTGTAAATATTGAAACAACCGGTGGCTTATGGAATGCTACCACGGTCATGGCAGGATGGCCCAGCATGAGCCAAGGCCTTAAGAATGTTTTGAGCCGACAGGTTCTTTGCGGTGCGGAGTTGGCTCGCCCGCCGATGTGCTATCGGCCGCGCTTCCCTTTCCGCGCAGTCCATATTCCTTCTTCAGCTTGTAAGTGATGCTGTCCACCAGGGCTTGCCAGCTGGCTTCAATCAGGTTCTCGCTGACGCCCACGGTCCCCCAGCTCTCCTGCCCGTCGCTTGATTCGATCAGTACCCGCACCTTGGCGTCCGTTCCGCCTTGCGGATTTAGCACCCGCACTTTGTAGTCCGTCAGGCGGATATCGCCAATGCAGGGGAAAAAAGTGGTCAGTGATTTCCGCAGCGCACGATCCAGCGCGCTCACCGGCCCTGAACCCTCTGCAGCCGTGTGCTCTTCGGTGCCGTCCACGCGCAGCTTGATCACCGCCTCGGAAATGGATTCGCTCGCGCCCTTCTTTTCCGTGATCACGCGGAAGCCATCCAGTTCAAACAGGTCTTTGGTCTCATGCACCAGTCTGTCAAACAAAACTTCAAATGACGCCTCCGCGCCCTCAAACTGGTAGCCGTAATGTTCCATCTCTTTCAGCTTGTCCACCACCACTTTTGCTGCGGCGGAAGACTTGTCGATCTCCAACCCGCGCTCGGCAGCCTTATAAAGAATGTTGCTTTTGCCGGAAAGCTCTGAAACCAGCACACGGCGCGAATTGCCCACCACCTCCGGGTCAATGTGTTCGTAGGCGGCAGGTTCCTTCATCACGGCGCTCACGTGTATGCCGCCCTTGTGCGCAAAAGCGCTCTTGCCAACGTAAGCCTGATCGCTGCGAGGCAGCAGGTTGGCAAGCTCACTGATGTAATGCGAGACCTCCGTCAGGTGCTGCAGGTTCTGCTTGCCAATGGAATTCATCCCGAGCTTCAACTCGATGTTGGCAATTACGGAACAGAGGTTGGCGTTGCCACAGCGCTCGCCGTAACCGTTGATGGTGCCCTGTACCTGCATCGCTCCGGCCTGCACGGCCACAATGGAGTTGGCAACCGCCATTTCGCTGTCATTATGCGTGTGGATGCCCAGCGGCGTTTTGACGTGCCCGGCAGCGCGCAGGAACCGCTCGCGAATGTCGGAGGTCATTGTGCCGCCGTTCGTGTCGCAAAGCACAATTGTATTGGCTCCCGCCTCTTCCGCAGCATTCAGAGTGGCCAGCGCGTATTCGGGATCGGCCTTGAATCCATCAAAGAAGTGCTCGGCGTCGTAAATCACTTCCTTCCTGCGCGATTTCAGGAAGGCCACCGACTCGCCGATCAGGCGCAGATTTTCCTCCAGTGTAATTCCCAGCGCAATCTTCACGTGCAGGTCCCAGCTTTTGCCAAAGATGGTCACCACCGGAGTATTGGCTTCCACCAACGCCTTCAGATTGGGATCCTCTTCCGCCGGGTAGCGCGGGTGGCGCGTGCTGCCGAACGCCGCCATTTTGGCGTGCTTCAGCGTAACCCCTTGGGCGCGGCGGAAAAGCTCCAGGTCTTTGTGGTTTGAGCCGGGCCAGCCACCTTCAATGTAGTCCACAGCCAGTTCATCCAGCTTACGGACAATGTGGAGCTTGTCCTCCAGAGAAAAGGAGATGTTTTCGCCCTGCGAGCCGTCCCGCAGTGTGGTGTCGTAAATCTGTATCTTTTTCATTTTATAAGCGCCTGCAAACGCGGATGAAGGTGAGGATGACCCATCCGCTCTTTAAAAGTCAAATTTTACCGCAAAAATCGCGCCTTAGCGTAGATTGAATCAATGCCCGCAACTCGGTACCAGTCACCTCTTCACTATAGACATACACCAGGTGATTCAGGTTATAATCGGCGAATAGCTTGGATGGCGGGCATTGATTTCGCCACGCCAGAGCACCGGGACTGGAGGATTCGCCAGACTCAAAATCGTGCACTTGAACTCCTGCTTTATAAAATCATCCTTACAAATCAAGAACTTACGGGCAGCGTTCTCCGTCAATAGCTGTTTTGTGCATTTTTCACTTTTACGCTTCCCACGCGAAACCGCGAACACCGTAGTCGATGAGTATTCAGCAATACGATGATGGGTGCCAAACCCTGCGATCGTGAAAACCCCAATGGCAGTTTTTGACATGGCTTTGCTACTTTGTATTAAGGAATTTGGCTCAAAGGAATCTAGCCGGATACGCGTAAAAGTCAGGTAACCATTTTGCGGATAGATGCGTCAAATGACGGATGCCAGGCGCCGGTTAAATATCCGACCGCTGGCAGGGAGGAAGTTGTCCTTGAACTCGGAGGAAAGGGTTTGATGGGCGAGATTGCCGCTTTGTTCCTGCCGCTTTTCTGGATGCTGGCGTTTGCTGGAGTTCTTCCGGGCGCTCCCAGCGCTGCTGCAATTCGCGCAACGCACGAAGGATATTTTCATTCACACATCAAAAGACTTCTTTCCCCGTCCTTCGCAAGAACAGATAAGTTTGATCAGCCATCAGTCGGGAAACCAAAACAAACAAGCAGTGATCGAACTATCGGTAAGGATGCTCCAAGGCAGTCTTCCAGTCGAGGCTGTCAGGGTGGACCCTCCTCCCATTTTGAAGCTCCACCGACTGCTGTTGCTTACCTCAACATTTCGAATAGCTTTAATGGGCCCCGATCCACGTACCTTGAACTCAACCACGTCCGTTCCCCACCCAACTTTTAACTTCACAAAATAAGACCCGTATACGTCGTGCGTTTGCGATAAGGATTCACGCTACTGCAGATGATAGAGCGGAACGATTCGTTGGTACGGATCGGGAAACGGTCTGCGGGTCAGGTACATCAGGAGAGGCGCTTCGGTGCACCGCGGAGGCTGCGGGGGACTTGTGCACTTGAATTCAAATCTCCATCAAGCGAAGTGCACACTCTTTTATGTCTTCTTCAGATGAGGGGACTCAAAACATCTGCTACATCCAACCTGGCGCACACCCACTTAACCAGGAGAAGGAAAAGGAAGGGGGCCAATGGTAAACCGGGAGTGTATCCCCGGCGATGAGACCGCCTATGAAACAGCTTTCGATTGCCCAGAATAAGATCGTTCTCGCACGCCCAGACACCAGGCGCTCCACGATGATACTCCTGAGTCTCCTGCTTGTTTTGCCTGGAACTTGTCTGGGCGCGCCGCAGGAAGCATCCAAGCAGCCGGCCCGATCCTTTACCGTCCAGGAGGCCGTCAGCTACGCGATGGCCAACTACCCGGGCGTACAAGCGGCAATTCAAAGGTATGAATCCGCACGAGCAGGGGTGGGACTTGCAGCTACCAGTTACCTGCCCAGTGTCAGCCTGCTCTGGCAGGATAATCGCGCCACACGGAACAACATTGCAGGGGTATTGTTGCCGCAGTCTGTCATCCCTAATCCTTCTGGAAGTGTTCTCCCGGAATCCGGCCGCTCATTCTGGGGAAGCGGGACGGGAGTTCTTTTCAGCTATGAACCTTTCGATTTTGGATACCGGCGAGCGCAGATGCGGGCCGCCGAGTCCACTGAGAAACGAACTCAGGAACAGGTTGTCTTGACGCGGTTGGATGTGGCCGCCGGAGTGGCGGATGCCTCGCTGTTCCTTCTGGCTGCGCAACAGCAGGTGCGGGCATCACAAGCCGATGTCGACAGGCGTTCAGTCTTTGCCAGGTCGGTCCATGCACTGGTGGATGCGCACCTCCGCCCTGGAGCAGACTCGTCGCGCGCAGATGCCGAGCTCGCGGCCGCCAGAACGCAGCTAGCGCTCTCCCAACAGGCAGAACGGGTGGACGAGGCCGTCTTTGCACAAGTTCTGGGCCTCGCGGGTACCCGGGTTGAAATAAAACCGGGGCCATTTCTGGGAATTCCGCCGGAGAAATTATGGACTTCCGGCTCCGTTAACAGCCATCCACTTGCCGTTGTTGAGGCACGGCGAGTGGAGGAAGTGCAATCGCGTATCGGTGTCCTCCGCCATGCGTATTATCCGCATTTGAGCCTTCAGGCTATGGCAAGTGCGCGCGGGAGTGGGGTTAATGGCCAGGGGGTTCCACTGCCGGGCTCGCCCGGCCTTTGGCCAGATAATGCCACCAATTGGGCAACGGGGGTTTCAGTCACTTTTCCGCTCCTTGACATTGCTTCGATCCGGGCGAAAAAGAGGGTTGAACAGGCCAACGAGAGACAGGAAGAAGCACTATACAGCCAGACCATCCAAAATCTCACTGGGCAGTTGGACGAGGCCAATGCGGTGCTCGAAGGCTCACGGCGTGTCGCGGAGAATACCCCGATCGAATTACGAGCTGCGAGGGATAGTGAATCTCAGGCACGAGCACGTTTTCAAGCCGGGTTGGGAACCATCGTCGATGTAGCGGAAGCACAGCGGCTTTTGCTCCAGGCGGAAATTGATGATTCTCTGGCCACGCTGAATGTCTGGCGGGCGCTTGAAAGACTCGCCGCCGCCCAGGGCGACATTGAACCGTTTCTTACCTTTGCGAGCCATGCTGCAACTGGAGGTCCGTAACTATGTGGCTAGTCCGAGCCGCTCTTCGCAGGCCCATCACACTGATCGTGGGTGTAATCGGGATTACGTTGTGTTCTATCTTTGCGCTCACGCGCATGCCGGTGGATATTTTCCCTGACTTGAACATGCCGGTTATCTACGTGGCGCAGCCTTACGGCGGCATGAACCCCGCCCAGATGGAAGGTTATCTCACTTATTACTACGAATATAACTTCCTCTACATTGCGGGGTTGCAAAGCGTCGAGTCCAAGTCGATTGAGAACTTTTCTTTGTTGAAACTCACGTTCCTGCCCGGAACCGACATGGACCAGGCTCTGGCGCAGACGATCTCCTACGCGAACCGCGCCCAGGCCTACATGCCATCGGGTACTGTGCCG
This sequence comes from Terriglobia bacterium, assembly GCA_046704865.1. GTDB lineage: Bacteria > Acidobacteriota > Terriglobia > UBA7540 > UBA7540 > SCRD01. Next base: position 518 of record JBJKQZ010000467.1, on the reverse strand, counting down.
CCCTTTGTACTCCGCTTTGACGCCGGAAGTGTTCCGGTGGGCTATCTGGCTTTTTCGAGCAATACACGCAAGGTCAATGAGATTCAAGACCTCGCCTTAAACCGTGTTCGTCCTCTTTTTACCACTTTGCCCGGGGTCTCTGCACCCCCTCCCTTTGGGGGAAGTTCGCGAACCATCGTGATTCACGTCAACCCTGACCGGTTGAGCGGGTATCACGTATCTGTTGCAGAAGTGGTGCGGGCGCTTCTCTCCGGCAATGTGATTGCTCCGGCAGGAGACGTTCGCACAGGCAATCTTGACCGGATTGCGCCCACGAACTCGATCGTTCGGGACATTCATGAGCTCGAAGATCTTCCGATCCGCATCGGCAGCGGGCCAGCAGTCTACATGCGGGATATCGGATCGGTTGAAGACAGCGCCGACCTGACGCTGGGTTATGCCCTGCTGAACGGCCACAAGACGGTTTATCTCCCTGTCACCAAACGCGCGGATGCCTCAACTCTCGCCGTCGTCAATGA
>JBJKQZ010000466.1:0-4456 GCA_046704865.1 Terriglobia bacterium | reverse complement strand
CGCCGAGGGCCACCCGCATGGTGAACTCCCGCTCACGCGCGGCGTTCCTGGCAATCAGCAGCATGGCCACGTTGATGCATGCGATCAGGAGCACGATCGCCACCATGGCCATCAGTACGAAAAAGGGGTTGTCATAGTTTTCCCGCAGCTTCTGGATTCCGCCGGTGGCTGAAAAATAAAGACGTGGAGCGTGTTCTTTGGGGTCGCGCTGGCCGATGCCTGCGTATGCTGTGCGGCTGTAAGTGGGCTGAAGCCGGGCAATGGCCCGTTGCCACGTCATTCCTGGCTGGAGCCGCGCGATCATCATCAGGAACCACCAGTTGGGCGGACTGTACAGCGTATCTTTGGACTGCGGGGAGCGGCCCCAGGGTTTCAGGTCCGCCTGGCTCTGGAAAGGAATCCAAATATCGGTAGGACTGATTCCTTCCACGCCGATGAAGCCGTCCGCCGCTATTCCGATAACGGTGAACGGCACTGATTTGATGTAGATTGTCTGACCAATTGCGGAGGGATTGCGGGCAAATTGCCGCGTCCAATAGTAGTAGCTGAGCACGGCTTCCTGGTTGTGGGCGTTTTCATCCTCCGGAGTGAAAGCCCGGCCGTGAGCCATCCGAACGCCCAGGGCTGAAAAGAAATTTCCGCTCACCATGTCTATGCTGGCTGATTCAGCCTCCTGGCCCGAACGAACGGATGCTTTCCCGACGGCCAGCGGGACAAAGGCTGCCACGCCTTGAAATACTCGATGCTCAGTGCGGAACTGCTCAAAAGTTGCCATGTTAAAGGTGTTTGGGGGATTGCCCGTTTGAGAGGCGCCGCTTGGCATTCCATCTGTGTGCAAATAGACCAACTGCTGAGGATTGGGTACGGGCAGGTATCGTAGAAGAACAGCGTTCATCACACTGAAGACGGCGGTATTCGCTCCAATGCCGAGCGCCAGCGTCAATACCGCAATCGCCGTGAAGCCGGGACTCCTGGCCAGCATGCGCAAGCCGTACTTTAAATCCTGAATCAAAGTCGTCATGCTTGCTGCTTCCTTCCTGAAAGTAGTCCAGCGGTGTGATGCGATCTCCGCTTTTACAAACACCCAGTCATTTGCCACTAACCACTAACTACTGCTTTATTCGTACCTCAGCGCCACCATGGGATCGACGCACGAAGCCCTTCGTGCGGGCAGATAGCCTGCCAGCAGGGCGAACGCCAGCAAAAGGATTCCCGACACCGCCATGGACAGCGGATCGATTGCGCCCAGTCCATAGAGCATTTTTGAAACCAGCCGTTCCGCCGCCAGGGCCACGGGCAGCCCTACCACAAGTCCAATCCCGACCAGTGTCAGGCTTTCGCGCATTACCATCCAAAGCACGCCCGAGCGGCCCGCACCGAGCGCCATCCGAATGCCAATTTCGTTGGTACGGCGCGAGACGGTGTAGGACATAAGCCCGTAAATTCCAATGCACGCCAGAAAAACTGCGAGCAAACCAAAGAAAGCGGAAAGTTGCGCGATCAACGCTTCAGTGTTTACGGACTGGTCGACCTGCTGCGCCAGCGTGTTTTCGTATGTGACGGGCAGACTGTGATCCACTTCTCCCACGGCGCGGCGGACTTCCGCAATGATAGCGGCCGGATCGCCTGAATAGCGGACTTCCAGATCGTTGTAGAAGCCTATACGCTGGGGATAGGGAAAGTAAGCCGCAGGCTGCGGCTTTTCGCGTAGTCCCACGTATTTCGCGTCTCCCACCACACCGACGACCTCAAAATCCGAGCTCTTCTTCGGATCATCACCAATCCCGAACCGCCGCCCGATGGGCGAACCACCGGGGAAATAGACCTTTGCCATCGTTTCGTTGATGACGGCCACCTTGGGGGATTTCTCCGTATCCTGCGGGCCGAACACGCGCCCGACAAGCAAGGGAATACCCATGGCGGTGAAGTATTTCTGCCCCACAACGTTGTTCGTGACGTTGGGGTCTGCCCCTTGTGGAGCGCGCCCTTGCACGACAATGTTGCCGCTCCACTCGCCCTGGTTGAACGTAAAGAAGGAGACACTCGCAGCACGCACTCCGGGCTCAGCGTTGATCTTTTGTGCGATCTGTTGATAGAGATTTACAAGGCGCGAGTCTTCCTTGTAACCGACGGCCGGCGGATCGAGGCTGAACAGAAGAACGTTTTCCTTGTTGAAACCCGTACCGACGTGGGCAAGGTTGACCAGCGTCCGCAAAAAAAGCGCCGCGCCCACCAGGAGCACCAGCGAGAGCGACACCTGTGAAACGATCAACACCCTGGCCAGTTTGCTGTGCCCCTGGCCGGGAGCGCCGCCTCTTGCTTCCTTAAGCGCCGGCGTCAGATCAATTCGAGTGGAGCGCAGAGCCGGGAAGGTTCCAAACAGGGCCGCAGTCAGGCAGGAAATCAGAAACGTGAAGGCAAACACGCGTGCGTCGGGTGCCACTTCCAGCGGCAGGGGCGAATTGCCTGTGGAAACCATGACCAGCAATAATTGACTGGCCCAGGTAGCGAAAAAGACTCCCAGACCGCCTCCAATAAAGGCCACCAGCAGACTTTCAGTCAGCATCTGGCGGACAAGCCGCGAGCGCCCTGCGCCCACCGCCATGCGAACGGCGATTTCTCTCTGCCGCGTGCTGGCGCGCGCCAGCAGCAGATTGGCGATGTTGGCACACGCGATCAGCAGCACCAGTCCTACAACAACCATCAGAATTTGCAAGGGAAGAGAAAATTCACGGCGCAGGCGGGGAAGCCCTCGTCCCGCCGGAGTCAGTGGGATGTGGGCGCGGTCAAGACGGCTCTGCTGGTCTTTTGTGAGAACTGGGCCTGCGAACCCGTGCCAGATCTGCCGGGCGAGCAGGTTCACATTGGCCTCGGCCTGTGAAACCGTGACGCCTGGCTTCAGCCTGCCGAGAATTTCGAGCGACTCAAACCATTTGTCGTCGAGGCCATTCCAGCCGGGTGAAACCTGTTTTTCCATCGAAAGGGGAATCCAGAGATCGGGAGCTTCGCCAACTTCTGTGCCGAAGAATTCCGGCGGTGCAACACCAACGATGGTGTAGACGGTGGATCCGAAAGTCACCGTTTTGCCAAGTATGGACGGGTCACGCGAAAATCGCCGGTTCCACCAGGCATAGCTGGCAACGGCGATGGGTTGACCTCCTTCGGGGTCGTCATCTGACCGGGAGAACATTCTCCCCATCATGGGTTTGACACCCAGCATGGAAAAATAAGTGCCGGAAACGAGTTGGACGTTCATTGATTCCAGACTGCCGCTGCCTTCCACCGTGCCATGCATGTGTTCAAAAAACAGGCTCAGCACGGCGCTCACTTCAGAAAACACCTGGTTCTTCTGCTGCATCTCGCGGTAAAAGGGATACGAATAAAGTCGGGTGAACGCAAACGTGTCAGTGCTGCCTCTTCCATTGCCCGTTCCAAGCAACACGAGCTGCCCAGGTTCTTGAACCGGCAATTGCCTCAGCATGACCGCATTCAGCAGGCTGAAAATAGCGGTGTTTGCTCCAATTCCCAGCGCCAGCGTCAGGACCGCAATCGCCGTAAAGCCGGGATTCCTGCCCAACATGCGCAAACCGTACTTTAGATCCTGTAGCAGGGCGCTCATAATTCTTCTCCTGCCGAAAGGTGTTTGTTTCTTACTAACCGCTGCTTCATTCGTACCGCAGTGCCACCATGGGATCGACCTTTGCCGCGCGGCGTGCAGGAATGTAACAGGCCATGATCGCCACGCCGGTCAGAATCAGCGCCACGGCGATGAACGTGAGCGGGTCAGCGGGTTTTACACCGTAGAGTAAGCCTGCCAAAAATCGCGTGAGCACAAGCGATCCTGCGATACCGATGCCGATACCCATCAAAGCCAGCTTGAAACCCTGCCCCACGACCATCGCCAGAACGTCCCTTTTTTGCGCGCCCAGCGCCATGCGAATACCGATTTCGTGCGTGCGCTGGCTGGTAAGGTAGGAAATCACTCCGTAGGTGCCGACGCTTGCCATCAGCAATGCCAGCGCGGCAAAGACGCCCATCAGAATCATCGCGAAGCGCCGTGTCGAGAGCGAATCTGAAAGTATGCTGTCCACCGTACCCACGCCGTACACCACGGATTGGCTGTTGATCTGGTGGAGCGCGCGGCGAACGGAGCCGACTTGTGCCAGCGGTCGGCCCTCTGTGCGGGCAACAATCCCAAGGTTTGAGGCCACCAGCATTGCCAATGAGTCAGGAAGCTGATAAGGCGACATGTAGCACTGTGCCAGAACAGGCGACGATGAGCTCTCATCAAGGCCCCATTGGTTGACATGGCCGACCACGCCCACGATTTCCGCGGTCATGTTAAGGATGTCGAAGTTGATGCGCCGCCCGATAGGGTTCTGGCCAGGGAAATACAGCTCGGCATAGCGGCTGTCAATGACGATCACGAAAGTTGAATGCTCCGCGTCTGCTGAAG
>JBJKQZ010000465.1:0-6560 GCA_046704865.1 Terriglobia bacterium | reverse complement strand
GTGTAGGGAACGGCGCCGCTCCACTTGGGATTAAACGCAGCCATCAGATCGTAAATCTGCGGCGCGCCAAGAATCAGGTTTTCGCTGGTGGCATGCACGTTTTGGAGCACCCGCAGCACGCCCGACTTTTCGTCAGGATAGGTGATGCTCACCGTCACAAGCTGGAACGGCCGGTGGCCGTACATGCGATACATCGTCTGCAACTGCGGAAGCTCCTGTACGCAGGGGCCGCACCACGTGGCCCAGAAATCCACCACCAGCAACTTGCCGGTGCTGTTCTTGCGCAGCGCGCTCAGGTCAGCGGCCGTCACCGGTTTCACCGTAACGGGCTGGCTTTGAATGCGGGTGATCTCATCTTCGCTGGCCGCCTCCTTATACATCCATTTGGTGGAGCAGCCGATAGCGGGCGTTACGGGCACTGCAACGGGCTTGCCGGCAAGCACCTCATCAATGGCGATTTGCGCATCCTGCCGCGTGACGTATTGCGGGCGGGGGTTGTTGTCAACCCGGCCGTCGTAGCGCAGCTTGCGGTCCGGACCAAAGACGAAAACGTGCGGAGTGGCCACAGGGCCGTATTCGCGGGAAACCTTCTGCGTCTCGCCGTCATAAAGATAAGGGAAGTTGAAGTGCCGGTAGGCGGCGCGAATCTTCATCTCCGCAAAGGAGTCGCTGACATCGGTATAGCCCAGCTCATCAAGCTGGATTGCTTTGGGATTGTTGGGCTGGATGGCCACAAACGCCACGCTTTGCCCTTTGAAGTGATCCACGAGACCTTTGAGGCGCGTTTCGTAGAGCTGAGCCGTGGGGCAATGATCGCAGGTAAAGATCACAACCAGAACTTTGGCGGCGGCGTAGTCCTTCAGGCAATGGGTCTTGCCGTCAACGCCCGGCAGGCAGAAGTCCGGCGCCGGGGAACCAATTGCAAGCGTTGGCGGCGTTTCCTGCGCTCGAAGCGATCCGCAAACAAGTGCAATGGCAAAAACCAGAAAAACATTGCGCAAAATCCGGCAGGGCATCCTTGTGACCTCCTGGAAAGGAAGGCGCCGCAGAAGCGCGCCTGGATGCAACGGCCCTATGTTATATCAGGCCGTTCCAATTCAAAACGGTTTATTACCACAGATGCTCGCTCTTGCAGTGAATCCGGACCCCTAGCAATTTTGTTGCGTGCAGGCTTGAGTTTATCGAGCTATGGTGAATAGAATACGGCTGAAAGACATCCCACCCGGGAGGCCAAACATGGCCAATAGAAGAGAGTTCCTCGCGTCAATGGCGGCAGTGGTATCTGCAGCGGCTGTGCCTGAGGGATCGCTGGCCGGTTTTCCGGCGCGGACCGGTGCCGCTCCGGGCTTTTCAAGTGTGGCGGCCGGCCCTACTGCCCTTGCCATCAACGGCGGAAAGCCCGTGCGCGAGAAGTTGCTGGAGGCAGCCGAATGCGGCATGGGCACGGAGTATTACGGTGAAGAGGAACGAGGGCGCCTGGACGATGTGATCGCCTCGCGCAGCCCTTTCCGCTGGTATGGCCCCACGTCCGAGCCTCCCATACAGTGCGCGAACTTTGAGAAATCGTTCGGCCAGCGAATGCGGCGGCGCTACGTGCTGGGAGTGACTTCCGGAACCGCGGCGCTGCAGTGCGCCATGGCGGCCCTTGGACTCGGCCCCGGCGATGAAATGATCCTTCCGGCCTGGACGTGGTATTCCTGCTACAACGCCATCGTTCTGGCCGGAGCCCTGCCGGTGTTTGCGGAGATTGATGAGTCGCTGGGCATCGATCCTGACGACATCGAACACCGCATCACGCCACAAACGAAGGCGATCATGGTCGTGCACCTGGAAGGCTGCCCGGCAGATCTCGACCGCATCCTGCCCATCGCCCGCAAGCACGGGCTGAAGGTTCTGGAAGATTGCGCGCAGAGCCTGGGCGCGGATTACAAGGGCAGGCCCGTAGGCTCCATCGGGGACATCGCCATTTACAGCTTCCAGTTCTGCAAGACCATCACCTCCGGCGAAGGCGGCGCGGTGGTCACAGACGATCCTATCCTTTATGAGCGAGCTTGCCGATTTCATGACCTGGGGCCTCTGCGGACCGCCTTGAAAAAACGGCTCGGAGCAGAACGGGTCCCGGCTTTTGCGGGCACGAATTTCCGCATGAGTGAGTTTACCGGCGGGGTGATGGACGCCCAGTTGGCGAAGCTCGACACCATTGTTGCGGCTTTGAGGAAAAATGGCAGCCGTGTTTACGAAGGCCTGCGCGAACTGCCAGACCCTCACTTCCGGCACTCGCCCGACCCCAGTGGCGACCTGAAGGAACGGATTTACCTCGGGTTTCCCACTCGGGAATACCGCGACCAATACATCAAAGCGATGCGAGCGGAGAACGTTCCTGCCGGGCCACCCGGCGGGTCAGTGATCCTTCCGGTTGTTCCGCAGGTAAAGAACAAGGTCACCGCGCACCCGGCGTGGCCCTCGTTCACCACCGCGCGCGGACGCGAAATCCAGTACGGCGCCAAAGCCTGCCCGCGAACCATCGACATTTTGCATCGCTTTGCCGCCGTTGTCATCGATCCGACATTCACAGAAGAAGATACGCGCGACATCGCCGCCGCCATCAATAAGGTCTATCCTGCGGTTTTGCATGCATAGGCTTTTCCGGCCGCCCGTGGTTGACGACATCCGAAAACCCCTGTCGCGCTTCCAGGCAAAAGTAGTCACTCTTACCCCCCGGTTTTGAAATGGGCGTCTTCTTAAGGAGAATCAATTATCCGGCGGATTCCCGCGGATGGAGTCATGACCTCACTTGCTTTCTGCACGCGGCAGGAGAGGTCGTGATTGATATTTGAAAAACCGGGCAATCGTTTATTGGCAGTTCATTCAACCTGATTACATACCGCAACTGCGATCTAGTTCAGGTTTGCCATTGAAGGCGAGAGTCCGGTGGCTTCTCCGTTGCGTTTGATAATGAAGAAAGGTGTGCCCTGGTTGGCCTGGGCTATAAATTCCACTGCAGTTCGCCAGCGGGGAGCCGGAGTTTCACTTTCAAGAACCATTACCAAATGGAAGAACTCGCGTTCAAGGCAGAGGAGCAATTCAATAAAGTCGCTGCAGACTTTCGCTGTGCAACCATTGGACCTTAACAGTTCGGTCCACGTTGCTGCATCCATGGGATGTTTGCACATGAGCAGCACTTTTGGTTTCTGAAGAGACTTCCGAGCATGAGTCGCCATTTCACTACTTTCCAATGTTCCTGGCATTCTGAGTGACCTCCTTAAGTGAGGATTTGCTCTTCATTGCATCCGCGCCCCTATTGCTCTGCACCTTCATGAAGCCATCGAATCGCTCGCGCGAAATCGTCTGGGGCAGCGCGATGGTGGAGATAGTCCGCGGCACCGAGCGCCAGCGCTTCACCGGGAAAATCCGGGTCGGGATCCTGTGCAATCACAAGGGCCAGGGCGTGCGGTTGAACATGCTGTGCGCGCTCCGCGCCCAAAATAAGGGTCACGCATCCCATGGAGTCCGGAGCTTGCGTTGAGGGTCTCAATGGTTGCCGGGCTATCATGCGCTGCCGTGCCAATTTGTAAGAAATATCTGTTTCGGCACAATTCTGCGCGCTCCACACTTCAACCGATTGTTCTTTCAAATGGGACGTCAGTTCTGTGAAGGATTCATACATACCGGGGACCAGCAAAGCAAAGAGCTTTTTCTGGACCATTTCTGGCCTCCTTCGCAAAGATCAATAGAGACGGAGTCCTCACGACTGACACCGCTCTGCAAGCAATATGTTCATTTAACCCGCCCTCATCGAGGTCTTAATCTAAATCGCGATCCTGAATCCGTTCAATTCGTTTCTATACGTAATTGTTTTCTAAGTAGATTTACGAATAGAATCCTGTCAGAAAGTATATCGACCTCAACCCGAAAGGCCGCCGGCAAGAGAAAGTACCTGGCGCAATGGGTCGCTAGAGAGCATCGCGCCCGGTGTCCGCATGGTTCACCAGAACAATTCTGGAAGTTCCGGAATGGAGGAAGCCTCGGCCTCTGGCACGCTTTCTCTATTCCGGCGTTGAGTCTCCAAACTGTTTCCCGCAAGCATGCCTCAGCGCCCGCTTCCTTCTGTCCGGAAGACATCGTGTTGGGGTGGCCCCACTGTAAATTTCGAAACACCGATGTCAGGATCGAAATTATAGGCGGCATGCGAATGGACAAGTTATTGCTCCAACCTGCCACTTGAGCCACCATGCGTTCAGACTGGCCTTCGGCCCTGGATGACCCTGACCAGCAGGACCACGATGGCGATCAGTAACAACAGGTGAATGTAACCGCCCAGCGTGTAAGAGCTGATCATTCCCAGCAGCCAGAGGGTCAGAAGAAGGACAAATATGAACATCAGCATTTGGACATCTCCTTTCCCATCCTGTTAGTTGTTTCACCGTTTGTTCCCGGCCTTACGGCTGGTTACATAACCGGAATGGCCGATACTTCAATTGATCCGGTCAGCCCGCCGGTCACGAAGTTGCAATGGCCGGGCCGTGGTCGAGGGTCAAACCCGTAGACCCTCGACCGGCTCTGCCGGGTTTAGGATTCCTCGATGGTTTTCCCTCCATGCGGAGAATACTTTGCAAGCGTTTCATCAAGTTCGCTGGCCGCTGCAGAGGGAGAGCTCACGGTCCCGTGGACCAGGATGCTCCGGGGATCAACAGGATGACCGTACAGGTCGGTGTTGTCGTCCGTATCCTGCTTCAGCACAGACCCATTCAACGAGACGCCTGCAAAGACGCCGCGCGAGCGCGAATAGCTGAGGATTTCGGCGTGAAGTTCTGCATCAGTCTCTCCGGCCGCCGTCCGTCCTACCGGCCCCGCCGCCACTGAAAGATCCGCTCCCAGTTTTACTTTGTCTTGCAGCAGTTTGCCGATGCCTCTGGGGTTCATTACAAGAAATACGACGTCCGTGGCCTTGCCGCCGATCTGGAAACCGACGCTGGCGCCGCCCAGGGTGAACAGCGAAGGGGCGCCCCATGGCCCTGTTCCGTTCCTGCGGCAAACCAGCACACCGCGGCCATAGGTTCCCCCGACAACGAAAGCAGCCTTTAGCTCGGAAGGTACCACACCGACACAGACAGCCTTATTCAGCAGGTCTTTCGGAATGCCTTTATCCGGCGTTTGCATGATCTCGTTGATTACCATCGAAGCCTTTTTCAGCTGGTCATTTTCCTGAATATTGTTTTTGGCCAATGCTCCAGTGCACGGAGCCAGCAGGAAAACCAGAACCAGTATCTTTTTCATTGAAATCTCCTTCCTCAATTGGGCTTCTGACTTTTTCTGTCTAAAGATTCTTCATTGCAATCAGAAAAGAGTCAGAGCGTTTGCCCCATCAGCGCCTGACCTGTTCAGGCATCGCTATGGATCCAGCAGCAAATTTCGAATAGCGTAGAGGACCAGTTCGCTCAGGTTATGGAGTTGCAGCCTGTTCATAATTTCGTAGCGATGCGCCTCCACTGTACGGGGACTTATTCCCAGATCGCTTGCAATCTGCTTATTGTTCTTGCCCCGAACGAGCAGCCTTAGGACGTCAAGTTGCCGCCGCGTAAGGGCGGCTGGCATTGCGGATCCCTGATGAGTACCATTCTCGTGGTTGCTTTGTAGATAGCCCTCTAGGACAAAGGTTGAAATTTCGGGACTGAAGAAAGTTTTCCCTTCATAGACCGCCTCCAGGCCTTCAACTAAGGTGCTATCCGGGTCTGATTTCAACACATACGCGTGAACGCCGGCTTGCATCGCTCTCTGGAAGACCTGCCTGGAGTTGTGCATAGTGAACATAAGAACTCCAATTTCCGGGAGGGTCCTTCGGATCTCCCGAATAGTTTCGAAACAGTCCTTTTCGGGCAATGCGATATCCATGACGACGATATCGGGCCTCAGCGCTTTGGCCAGCTTTACAGCCTCTGCACCGGTGCTTGCTTCACCGCAGATGTTCCACTTTTTCTGATTTGCCAGTACCACCTTAAAGCCACGCCGGACCATCGCGTGACCGTCCGATATCAGAACCCTGATCGTCTTCATATCGCTGCACCTCCAGCGAGCGTGACGAACGGATTCTGAAAAATGCTCAGGTCAAGACAAAATGTTTATCAAATCAGCCTGGGCTTTCAGCATCGGGCTCTATGGAAAAATTACCCAATCCTGAAACCGATGCATTAGTTCCCGTCGTCACCTCGAAATTCGACATTGGCTTCGTCCTGGGATTCCAACTCGTAAAACGTGCCGTCAAGGAAACGTGGAAGAATATCCTTCCACCTTCGTTTCTCTGCATTGTTGGATACCCGCTCGCCTGTCAAGTACTCACGCGCGATTGTGCACGTAAGTGCTTTCCCTCAACCTTGGTCGATGCAAATACCTTGCCAAATTGGAGAGACCAGTCAAATGAGCGCGCCTTCCAGCCCTGATTTGGATGAGAAATAACTCGGGTATCCGGATTTGCAATGGTCGGACTTAAGTCTTTAGTAACGAGTGAATAGCGTTGATAAGATTACTTTCGTTGTTTCCACCACAGTTAAATAAGTTCAGTT
>JBJKQZ010000464.1:0-3030 GCA_046704865.1 Terriglobia bacterium | reverse complement strand
GAGCATCAGGTGATTGAACAGTTTGGGCCCGGACAGTTCCGGGCATCAGAAGAAGTCCGAGGAAACCGAATATTAGAACACTAATTGGCTTAGCTTTCATAACACTCACTGCCCCTGTTGCTGGTTTTTATCCTTCAGAACGAAGCTAGCAATCCGGCGAATATGATGTCAAGCCCATAGCCAATGTCGCGCGGTAGCCCGTCTGGCGCAACAGCAACCTGAATGCAGGAGCTACTTATTGGTAGCCACCTCTGCTTCAAGGGCCGGGAGGTCTTGAATGATGATAGTGCGTCCATCGGCCTTAAGAATGTTTTCAGACTGAAAGTAGCTGAGATTTCTGGAAACCAGCTCCCTCACCGTGCCAATCTGGAATGCGAGTTCCTGGTTGGTAACGGTCAGGCCGAACTCGATTCCGCGTGACGTCTTCCGGCCTTTTTTCTGGGCCTCCTGAAGCAGCCAGGACGCCAGGCGGTTCCGGACCGTTGTAAAGGAGAGTTCCTCAATGATGCTGACAAGCTGTCGCAGCCGCGAACTGACTACCTTAAGGAGTTTCAGCGACACCTCGGGTCGTTCCAGGCACAACGTTCGGAAGTCTTTCCTGCTGATAAAGAGCAGCGTGCAATGATCCACCGCGGCGGTAGACGCCGGATAGTTCCCACCATCGAAGACCGGGAGTTCCGCGAGTGAATTGCCGGCTTTTTCAATGTGCAGCACCTGTTCGCGGCCGCCTGGCGATATGTTGAAGATTTTCACGTTTCCGGACTGAACGATGTACAGGCCCTCGCAGGGGTCGCCTTCAGAAAAAATCATCTCTCCGGCTTGAAGTTCTTTGGAAAGTGCGCGGTCCGCCAGAAAGCCAAGTTCAGGTTCAGTAAGATCCGCAAACAAGGGAACATTGCGAAGCGATTCAATTATCCTGGCCTTGGAGTCGCCCATGTCGCACTATTTTACTTCCAAACAATTGTCTTGGCTATTCTTGGAGAAGGATCGTGAGGTCCAGGGCAACTCCACATTATTCGAGAGTTACATCACCCCATTGAGTGATTTACGTCACATCATTGAAGTTCAATTTCCTCTTAAATAGGCCTGAGCAACTTATGAAAAGCGCCGGAAAAACAGGTGCATTTCCAAAACTTAAGGCGGGCGTCTTTGCGTCCGGCAAGACCTGGAACAAGTCACTGACGGAGTTTGTCCATGCGCTGGAATCAGTTAAGTCCATCGTAAATCTGCCCAAGCATGCCAAGCTTCTTGAAGAAGGCCAGGTGCCTGAAGGCATCTTTGTACTCTTGCATGGAGCAGTTAAACTTTTTGTTTCACTGAAGAGTGGCAAAACTCTGATTCTAAGAGTTGTGCAGTCCGGGGAAGTGCTCGGCCTTAGCGCCACGATGTCTTCCCGGCCCGCGGAATACACAGCCGAAACCCTGAGCCCCACACAGTTCCTCTATGTACCCCGAAAGGACTTTCTGGCACTGCTCGAACGGCATCCGGAGATCTGCATTTCCGTGGTGGAAGTTCTCAGTCATCAACTTCGTGAAGCCGTGAATATGATTCATTATTCGTCCGGGTCTCAGCCCGCGGTTGAAAAGCTGGGTGACCTTCTGGAATCCTGGGTCGAGCAAAATGGCGAGGAAACAGACCGAGGCATAGAGCTCAGGCTGCCGCTTACACAGGAAGAAATCGGACAGATGATTGGGGTTTCAAGAGAGACTGTATCCCGTCTTCTGGCTGAATTTGAGGACCAGGGCATTCTGGAATTAGAGGGCTCGCGGGTCCGTATCCTGAAAGGGCGCCACCTTGAGGATGTAGAAACCGCAAAGGACCGGAAGGCTGATAGAGAGAAAGCCGGCGAAAATTCCAGCGGCACTGCTTTGGCGGAGAGCAAGTCTGTTGCCGGAGGGCAAGCCGATGACGAACCCGCCGAAGATCCTCCTGCCCGCAGTGGATTTCTGCACTAAGCGCATACTTCTTGCAGGGCGCGTGGCTGGTAGACGCATGACGGGTCCGCCGCGAAGGGATCACCCGTCAAGGCATAAGCCCGCGACCGTGAACCGCCGCAGATTTCTCTGAATTCACACACGCCACATTTTCCCTTCAAGTTTGATGTATCCCGCAATTTTCTGAACAAGGGTGAGTTTCGATAGACATCGGCCAGGGGCTGGCGGCGAATATTACCCGCTCCCAGTGGCAGGAAGCCGCTTGGAAAGACTTCGCCTGTGTGCGAGATAAATACGAACCCTTTGCCATCGTTCAAACCGCGCGGCGCACGGCCGATCCCGTCTCCTGAAGGCATGCCGAAGGGAATTGGCATGTCGCCCGCGTTGCTCCGCCGCAGGGCGGCCCGCTTCTGCAAAAGAAATCGCCTGTAATGCTGAGCTTCAGTGGTTTTGATATCAAACGGAACTTTTTGAGAGACCTCGGCAAGCTTGGCGAAGACCGCTTCGAATTCTTCAGCTGTTATCAGGTCCTGGAGTTGACCGCGGCCCGTTGGAACCAGGAAGAAAACGCTCCACAGAGTCATTTTGAACGTCTTCAGCAGCGACGCCATTTTTTCAAAGTCGGTAAGGTTGCGACGGGTGATTGTGGTGTTGATTTGCACGGGGAGTCCCAGTTCACCGGCCCGACGCACGGCATCCAGAGTGAGCGCATAAGAGCCCGGGACTCCCCGGAACGCATCATGGATTTCGGCAGTGGATCCATCCAGGCTGACGGCCAGCCTGGCCAGACCGCAGTGTTTCAGCCGGGCAATGGCCGCTTGGGTGAGGAGCGGCGTGGCGCTTGGCGTCATCGACATTCTAACTCCGCTATGCGTTCCATATTCCACAAGGTCATAAATGTCCGGCCGCTTAAGAGGGTCGCCTCCGGTTAAGACCAATAATGGAGCGGACATCTCCGCGACCTGGTCAATCAGGTTCTTGGCCTCTACTGTCGTAAGCTCCAGGGGCGAGCGATGAGGCTGCGCGCATGCGCGGCAATGCAGGCACACCAGATCACAGGCCTGCGTGGTCTCCCAAATCACAATGAATGGTGTCT
>JBJKQZ010000463.1:0-4283 GCA_046704865.1 Terriglobia bacterium | reverse complement strand
GACTACAATCCGGTCCGCGCGCCGGACCGTGCTGAGCCTGTGCGCAATCACCAGAACGGTCCGGCCCGCCATCAGGTTTCCAAGAGCCTTTTGCACCAGTGCCTCTGATTCCGTGTCGAGTTCAGATGTCGCTTCGTCCAGAATCAAAATCGGCGAATTCTTCAGCAGCGCGCGGGCGATGGCCAGTCGCTGACGTTGCCCGCCGGAGAGACGCTGGCCGCGTTCGCCAATCACTCCCTGATAACCTTTGGGCCGCTCGAGGATAAAATCGTGAGCCAGGGCTGCGCGGGCAGCCTCTTCGACCTCAGCCACAGTCTTTTGCCCATTGCCATAGCAGATGTTGTTAAATATGGTGTCATTAAAAAGAATGGTCCCCTGGGTGACCATTCCGATCTGAGAACGCAAAGAACTGAGTTTAATGTCCCGCACGTCATGACCGTCGATCGTCAGGCGGCCGTGCGTAACATCATAAAACCTGGGAAGCAGGCTGGCCAGAGTTGTTTTCCCGGCGCCGCTCGATCCCACAAGAGCCACCACTTCGCCCTTGCGGATTCGCAGATTCACATTCTGCAGCAACGGCACTCCCGGTTCGTATTCAAAGTCCACGTGATCAAATACTATTTCGTGCTGGAATGGAGGCAATGCGACGGCTCCTGGCTTCTCAGTCATGTCCGGACTGACCTGCAGGAATTGGAACACCTGCTCAGACGCGCCAACCGCCTGCTGGACCGCGTTATTCACTCCGGTCAGGCGCTTAATGGGCTCGTACATTTTGATCAAGGCATAGAGAAACACAAGAAAGCCGCCCATGGTCTGCGCATGGCGGAGAATCTCATTGCGTTCGTAAAGCAAAAGCCCGGCGACCGTAATGGCTCCGAGCAGTTCCATCAGCGGAGACGTAACAGCCTGCGCCCGTACCCATCGCATATTCGTATGGAGCAGCTTGTGGGTTGCTGCCTTAAACCGCGCAACCTCAAAATGCTCCATCACAAAAGCTTTCACAATTCCGATGCCAGTAAAGGTTTCCTGCACAAGGTTGTTGATGTCAGCCATTCTGTCCTGGCTGGAGCGGCTCGAGCGGCGGATGGACCGCCCGATATTGGCTGAGGGCAGCACTACCAGAGGCACAAGGACAAGTGAAACCAGAGCCAGCTTCCAATCGACGGAAAAAATGACGGCCAGCAGTCCGATCAGGGTGAAGGAATGTCTCAAAAAGTCCGCCGACACCTGCGAGACCACGTACTGGATTTTATCTGTATCATTGCTGATCGCCGACATCAGGCGCCCGGTAGGATTCCGCTTGAAAAAGGCCATGGACTGCTGAACGATTTTGGCATAGAG
The DNA here is from genome assembly GCA_046704865.1 of Terriglobia bacterium. Lineage (GTDB taxonomy): Bacteria > Acidobacteriota > Terriglobia > UBA7540 > UBA7540 > SCRD01. The sequence continues at coordinate 2,942 of JBJKQZ010000463.1, read as the reverse complement.
CTGGTTGCGCAGGTTTCGCACAGCGGATTGTCCAATAAAGTTAATGCTGACCGTTGCCGTGTACTGTGAGATGCCCTTTACAATGGATACACCAATAATGGACAAAGCCACCACAGTCCAGACGTTGTGAATGTGTCCCGGGAAAAAATCCCGCAAGTAAACCTCATGGTGGTTCCAAGGCAGCTTGAATAACGTGATGCCTGCGGAGTCGGCGCCCGGCTTAAGGACGTTGTCGCCTACGGGCTTGATAAGGAGGGCAGTAATCGCCTCGCATGCGCCCACCACAGCCATCAGGACAACAGCCATGGCAAAGCGCACTCTATAAGGTCGGAGAAATCCTAGCAGGCGTTGAACTTGGCTCATCCGGCGTCCTACCCACAGGCTGGAGAGCCCGCCGGGCGTGGAAAACAGAATCTTAATCTTCGTCTAATTCGAAGTCAAGCTGCAGGGTTACGCTCGGGCTCTAACCTTCCATACTCTAGCACATTAGCAATTTATTGAAAACAGGCGTCTTATTGCGAACTCTCCAGCTCACCGCCTCGCATCTTTTCAAGTCAGTTCCAAGCCCAGATCTGCAGCGCCGTATAAGGGAGAAAAATTCCCCAATTCAGCCTGGACAATCTTGGTGGAAGATTCAAGCATCGGCGATGAAATTTCATCGAGGAACTCATGAACTGGATCCAGCAGGATTTTGCCTGCCAGGGCCACCCCGCCTCCCAGGATAATCATGTCAGGATTCAGGATGCGGATGGCTATCAGCAGCGCCTGAGCCAGCGCCCGGGCAGCCTCGCGGACGATGGTGAGAGCGCCGTGCTCGCCTTCCCCGGCCGCTCGGAAGACCATTTCAGCAGTAATTTGTTCAGGATCGCCCGAAGAAAGTTCTATCGTCCTTTTCATGATCTCGGGCTTTCTTCGCGCCAGGCCGCGGCCCTGAAGGCCGATGGCCGTTCCTGAACTGATAGTTTCAAGGCAACCGCGGCCGCCGCAGGAGCACAGTGCGCCCTCAGCACCAGAAACCTGAACATGGCCCAATTCTCCAGCCATCGAATCCCTGCCTCGATGAACTGCCCCGGGTAACACCAGGCCACTGCCTATTCCCGTGCTGATCGTCAGATACAGGACAGATTCGGTGCCACGCCCGGCTCCGTGCCGTAACTCGCCGAGAGCCGCGGCGTTGGCATCGTTATCCACAACGCACTTGAGGCCGAGATTCTCCTGGACCCACCGGGCCAGCTCAAAACCCTGCCAGCCGGAAACATGCATCGAACTGACTCGCTGCCTCCGGTAATCAACCGGCCCGCCAAAACTGATCCCGCAGCACAGAACGGGCTGGTCCGACTTTGCGACAAGTTCCTGCGCCCTCTCGCGAATCTGGTTGAGCATCCAGTCGCGTCCACCGGAGGCTTCCGTCCTTCCCTCTGAAAGGATAAGACGGCGCCCCGAGGCGTCAAAAAGGCCCATGCGGAAATGAGTTCCACCAATATCTACCGCCAGCACGTTGTTCATTTGTCACGAGTCCCTCAAGATTTCCGGTCAAACTGGCGCTGCGTTTCGGCAAGCTCCCGCATTCAGGCAGCGTGGTTCCGGCGAAGGTCGCGATGAGCTACTTTGATCTTGTAACCTTCTTCTTCCAGGAGTTCACCAAGATGCTCGGCTATCGCCACAGACCGGTGGCGTCCGCCGGTGCAGCCAATTGCGATTGTCAGGTAGCTCTTGCCTTCGCGGACGTATTGCGGCAGCAGAAAGAGGAGGAGATCCGTGAGGCGGCTGAGGAATTCCGTGGTTTGTGCCTGTGACTCCACGTACTCTCTAACCTCCGGATCGCGGCCTGACTTTTCCCGCAGGCCTGTAACGTAATTGGGATTGGGAAGAAATCGGACATCGAAAACCAGGTCTGCATCCTGCGGCACCCCGTGCTTGAAGCCAAACGACAGAACGGAAATCAGCATCGTCTTGCGCTGGCGGCCGCCAAAGCGGTCCTGAATCAACTTGCGAAATTCATGCACGTTCATCCGGCTGGTATCGATTACAGTTTCGGCAAGCTGCCGCATCGGCTTGAGTAGGGACCGTTCCAACCGGATGCCCTCGCGGACAGGCAGGTTGCGGCCCAGCGGATGCGGGCGGCGCGTCTCTTCAAACCTCTGTATCAGAACTTCGTCTGAGGCTTCCAGAAACAGGAGCGCCACTTTAAGTCCGTCGCGGCTGAGGTGCTGATAGGCAACAGGGAGTTGGCTGAGAGCTTCACCCTCGCGAATATCAACCACCACTGCCGAGCGCGGAATGTGGCTCCCGGGGGCGGCACACATGTCTGCAAACTTGGGAATCAAGCCAATGGGCAGGTTATCGACGCAATAGTAGCCCAGATCTTCAAAAGCCTTCAGTGCTGAGCCTTTGCCGGAGCCGCTCAGGCCTGTGATGACGACAAGGCGGCGGGTTCCGGTCCTGGGACGGGCCTTTTTCATAGGTACCCCACAGACCCAAAGCCGGACCCGGTCAGATTTGATTAAAACCGAGACCGGCCGGCGGGTCGTTCCTCTTGCTCAACAGTTCCGGTTCTTAAGGTTCTGGTTCTATTAAGCCAAGTTTTCCATCAAGCCGCCGGTAGACAACATTCACGCGCTCGCTCTCAGCGTTACGAAAAACCACAAGTCCGTTCGCGGTCAAGCTCAGCGATTAGATTGCCTCGTCGAGCGTCATGGGCTTTACCGGGAGTCTCTCTGTTTCAATCGTGATGCGTTCCTCATGGCCGCTCCGGCTGCTTTGGAAAACATTGAGCGTAATATTGGCAGTGGGTTTTGGGCGGCGCTTCCGGGTGCGCCTCTTCTCAAGGCGACGTAAAGCCTGCCGCTCCAGCTTATCAAGCGCACCCTTGATGGCGCTGCGAGTATCTTCTGCTTCCATTGCACTGACAAGCGTTTGGTCAGGAAAGGTGGCGGTGATTT
>JBJKQZ010000462.1:0-4683 GCA_046704865.1 Terriglobia bacterium | reverse complement strand
ACGTCTACGTAGTGGGAGGGCTGCACTCTGACGGGACTCCTTCCACCGACGTCTTTTCGGCGCCGGTCAACACGGACGGAACGCTTGGAACATGGACCAAATCCACAAATGCCTATTCGACGGCAGTTTCCTTTGCCACGGCTTTCGGCTTTGCCGGCAAACTCTATGTTCTCGGCGGCGACAACGCCAGTTCAACGGACCCCAATGCGCAGGGAGGCGCCACGGGCATACAGAACGTGAACTTTGCCAGCGCCCTGAACGGAGACGTGGGTTCGTGGACCACCACGTCGACAACCATCAAGAACCGAAAGAAGCAGATTACCTGGGTCGCCTTCGGGCAAGTGATCGACGCTGAAGGGATCTATAACGGGCTCCCGGGATCGCTCGAACTCGAACGCAGCCAGATCAACCCGGACAGCACACTGGCCGCGTGGAACGGCATCACCTCTTCAACGAACCAGATCAACGCGAACGTTTATAACGCAGCCGCCGTGGTCAGCCCGCTGCAATCGCCCACATCAACGCCCCGGTTTATCCTGATTGGCGGCCAGGCCTTTACGTCCCTTACGACGGCGGGCGTCATCAGCGGAAACGTCTATTACAACAACGCGCCGTAACGCTGCGGCCTCGCCAGTCGCTTGCCTTGTTCCGGACACAATCTTCGCCGTGCGGCCTGTTGCCACGCAGCAGGCCGCTTGCGCGGTTACCCTGGCCAGCTAAACTGGTTTGGTTTGTAAGTTGCGCCATTTAATTTGGGTACACTTCCCTTCGGTTAAGCAGTCGGTCTATACTTTTTGGGGTGAAAGCGGCTTTGATTGCAATCTTGCGTCGGTCGCGGGGGATTTTGGGAGGTGCTGCTATTAAGGACTTTTATGAAAAGCTCTCACTTCTTATTACAAAATTGGGAAACTCAGGCAAACGGCGCCATGGCGTGACAGTGGCAGTGGGTCTCGCCCTTCTGGCCGCTTCATCGCTTTTCCTGATTTCCTGCGGAGGTTCCAGCGGCAGCAGCAGCGGTGGCGGCAGCTCAACGCCTACGGTTCCCTCCATTCAGAACGTCAACAACTCCACGGCTGCTTCCAGCCCGGTCAGCGTGTCGATTGAAATCAACGGCAGCGGGTTTCAAAACTCACCCGGGAAGGTGGTCTTCACACAGGCTTCAACGGGAATCACAGCCACGGTGACGCCGAGCGCATCCGGCTGGACGAGCAGCCACATTTCTGTCACCGTTCCCACCGGCGACGGCACAACTCAATTCACCACTCCCGGCTCCGTGTCGGTGCAGGTCACAACCGGCGGAGGCACCAGCAACTCCGTCTCGCTCACGCTGCTTCAAACACTCAGTTTCAACGCCGGCAACGTGACCTGGACAACCACCACGCCGCTGCCAGTGGCGCTTACAGGGCTGCGCGCGGTGGCCGTTCCCGTCAGCGGTTCGAGCGCTTTTGTGGTGCTCACCGGCGGCAATAACGGCACCAGCAACACGAGCTTCGTCTACTGCAACACGCTCAATCCTTCCGGAACAGTGGGGCCCGACTGGCAAACCATTCCCACCAATCCCCTTCCCGTAACCATTGCCTACCATGCCATGGTGGAGGCTGATTCCAGCAACTCGCTGGTTCCCGCGGGCTCGCACTTTATCTACGTCATTGGAGGCCAGGTCAGTTCCGCGGGCACGCCCGGCGGAACGGCGGACATCTTCATGGCCAGCGTCAACGCCAACAGCGGCGCGGTGGGAGCCTGGACGCAACTGACCACTCCGCTCCCGCAGCCGCTGATTGGCCCGGCGGTCGCCATCATCAACGGTTACATCTACGTGGTGGGAGGCCTGCAGTCAGACTCAAATCCTTCGCAGAACGTTTACTCGGCCGCGGTGAATGCGGACGGAACGCTGGGAGCGTGGACGCAGGCGCCGAATCCCTATCCGATGGCAGTTTCATTTGCCACGGCCTTTGGCTATTCCGGCAGACTCTACGTGCTGGGCGGCGACAATTTGAGTTCCGTCAGCCCCGGTGCGCAGGGCAGCGTGGGCGTCAACAATGTGAACTTCGCCAGCGTCCAGAACGGAACGATCGGCGCATGGACCACCACTTCAGCGACCCTGATGCAGCGCAAGAAGCAGGTTACCTGGGAGGCTTTCGGCCAGGTGATTGACGCCGAGGGCGTCTATGACACCCCCGGTGCGCTCGAACAGGAACGCACGCAGGTCAACACCGATGGCACGCTGGGCACCTGGATCGGCATCACCGCCGGGGCCAGCCAGATTGGAGCCAACGTGTATAATGCGGCGGCTATCGTCAGCCCCTTGGCGTCGGGCGCCTCAACGCCCCGGCTCCTGCTGTTTGGCGGGCAGGGTTTTGTCACGTTTTCTCCGGGCCCGCTCACCAACGAGGTTTACTACAACAACGCGCCGTAATCGCGCGCTCGGCGCGCTTCACAATCTGTATTAAACACAAAGATTTTCCCGGTCGGGCCCCGGTCCAGCGGGGCCGCAACCGGCGCAGGTCCCCTACTTCATTCCGCTTCGGCAGCAATCTTTTCAAGCTTCCCAAATCGCAATGAGAGCGTCGGAAGAACCAGCAGGTTCAGGACGGTAGAAGTAATCAGTCCTCCCAGGATGACGATCGCCATCGGGCCCTCGATTTCGCGCCCCGGATCGCCGCTGCCCAGCGCCAGCGGCAGCAAACCGAGGCCTGTCACAAGCGCCGTCATCAGGATGGGCGCCAGCCTTTCAGAAGCGCCGCGAATTGCCGCTTCCAGGCCCCACTCCATTTCTTCCACGCTCACCAGATGTTCGTAATGCGAAATCAACATGATGGAGTTCCGCAGCGTAATGCCGAACAGCGTGATAAAGCCGATCAGCGCGCCGAGCGAAAGCGGCGTTCCCGTGGCAAAGGCCCGCTGTTCTCCGCCTACCAGCGCATCGGGCAGCTTGGCCATCACCAGAAGCAGGTTGCGGTAATTCATCATCACAATGGAAAGCAGAATGATAATCAACAGCGCGGCCAGGGCGGAGTGGGCCAGCAGTTCCCGGTGCGATTTGGCCTGCGCTTCCGCCGTCCCTGTGAACTGGAAATAGGCATCAGCGGGGAGCTTGACGCTGGATTCAATGGCCCGGCGCGCCTGGCGGACGAAGGAATTTGCGCTGCGCCCGGAAACGTCCAGCGTAATGGTCTGCACGCGGCGGCCACCGTTGTGCAGGATCACGTAACGGCCGGACTGCTCGTAAACGTCGGCAAGCTTGCCGAGCGGAACGTAATTTCCCGCCGGGCTGTCAAGCGGCAGCGCGGCAACGTCCGTGGGGCTGTGGCGCTCCGCCGCGTCGAGCCGTACGTTCACGTTAAATACTTCATTGCCCTGGTATACCTGGCCGACGTCCGTCCCGCCAAAGGCCGTCTCGACCGTGTCCAGCACGGAAACCGGCTGGAAGCCCCAGCGTTCAAGCTGCGCCGGAAGCAGCCGGACAACCAGCTGCGGCGTTCCCGGAGGCGACTGCACCCGCACCGCCTGCGCCCCCGGAATCGAACGGAGCACCTGCGCCACCTGTTGCGCCTTCTGGTCCAGCACGCTCAGGTGCGGCCCGTAGAGATTCAGCACCACGGCGGCGCTGTAACCGGAGATGATCTCCTCCATCCTTTCCTTCAAAAAGGTGTTCACCGCAAAAGTGAAACCGGGAAATCGCGCGAGCGCCGTCCGGATATCCTTTAGCGCCTCGGCATTCTGCCGGCCGTTCAGGTGCGGCTTCAGCGCTACGTCGATTTCGCTCTGGTAAGGGCCGCGGGTTGAAGAGAGGTCAGCGCGTCCGGCCTTTTGCCCCACCGTTTCAACGTAGGGCACCTTCATCAGCGCGTCGCTCACCTGCTTGCCGACCCGGAGCGAATCTCCAAGCGAGCTGCCCGGCAAGCCGATCATGTGGACAATAAATTCTCCTTCGTGGAAGGGCGGCAGGAACCCCGAACTGAACGTGGGCAGCACGGCGATCCCGGCAATCGTCAGCGCCGCCACTCCCACCACCACCAGGGCCGGCACGCGCTCCACAAACAGCAGCACGCGGCGGTAGCCGGCCTTCAGCCATCGAACCAGCGGAGGCTCCTGCTTCGCCAGCGTTTTCCGGCCGAGGAACAGCAGGCAGAGCGCCGGCGTAACGGTCAGCGCCACCAGCAGCGAAGCCATGACGGAAAGAATGTAGGTGACTCCGAGCGGCCGGAAAATCGCGCCCGCAATGCCGCTCATCATCAGGATGGGAACAAAAACCAGCGCCACGGTAAAAGTTGCGTAGACAACGGCGCTGCGAACTTCCAGCGAAGCGTCGAGGACCACCGGAATCACCGGCCGGGGATTTACAGCGTGGCGGTTTTCACGCAGGCGGCGTAGGATGTTCTCCACGTCAATCACCCCGTCATCCACAACCTCGCCGATGGCGATGGCCAGCCCGCCCAGCGTCATCGTATTCAGCGTATATCCCATGTGGACCATCACCATAATCGCCGCCAGCAGCGATAGCGGAATGGCCGTGCAGGAAATCGCCGCGGTCCGGAAATCAAAGAGAAAAAGAAATATGACGATGATCACCAGGATGGCTCCGACGGTGAGCGAAGAGCGGAGATTGCTGAGCGCGGCATCGATGAAACTCGCGGGGCGGAAGAGGCTGGTATTCAGTTCGATCCCTTCGCGGTGCAGGGC
>JBJKQZ010000461.1:0-9630 GCA_046704865.1 Terriglobia bacterium | reverse complement strand
CACCAGGCCCTGTGAACGCCGTTCAGATGATGACGGTCCATTCGTCAAAAGGACTGGAATTCCCCATTGTCTTCATTCTAAGTGTAGCCTCCCGCCGATTCCCTCATGGGGAACAGAAGCCGGTGATTGAGTTTCCCGACGAACTTCGCAAGGGTCCGGCTCCTCCCGCGAATCTCCACCTTTCCGAAGAGCGCCGGCTTTTTTATGTTGCAATGACGCGTGCGCGCGAACAACTTTACGTTTCGAGTGTAGGCGCAAGGGGCAAGAAAAACTCGGTCTTCATCGATGACATGCTTTCCAATCCCGTAGTGGAGGGACGCGATATCTCGAGGATCGAATTTGAAGAGGTGGCGGAAAAGAACGGAGCAGGAAAAGAAAAAGGGCTGCAAAAGCTCCCGGCAAGAAAGTCTGGCGGTCGCGGCCGTCCAGCTCAGCCGAGCCTTTTCGGAGAACCCGTTCCAGCACCGGATACCGTCCGTCCTCCGCTGGCGGAATGGGCCCGGGCGGTTCCTGCGGCAACCACAGACGGTAAACTTCGCCTGAGCGCGACGGCTATTGAGACTTATCTTGAGTGTCCGCTGAAATTCAAATTCAGCCATCTTTACCACATCCCGACGGGCCCGCAGGCAACGTTGACTTTTGGCAACATCATGCACCAGTCGGTCCGACATTACTTCCAACTGCGAAAGAATGGGCCCGTCGACTTCAGCGAATTGAGCCAGTTCTATCTGGGCGCCTGGAAAAACGTGGGGTTTGAAGATTCCTATCAGGAAGAGACATACCGTAAGTCAGGGCTCAGCCAGCTTCGTGAATTCACTGACTACCACAACGCAATTCCAATTGAAGCAGAAAATGTGCGCATGGAAGTACACTTCGAACTCCCGGTGCAGGACGTATTCATCGAAGGCCGCATTGACCAGATCAATCCAGTCACGCCGCGCGAGTCCGGCCTGGTGCAACTGGTTGATTACAAGACCGGCCGCCCGCGTACACAAAAAGACGCGGACAAGAGTTTGCAGCTTTCCGTTTATGCTTTGGCGGCTCGCAGCCAGTTAGGACTTGAACCGCAAGGTTTAATCTTCTATAACCTCACCAACAACCAGGCAGTGGCAAGCGTGAGGACGCATAAGGAACTTGAGGCCGTTCAGCAGAAAATTCTTTCTGTGGCTGAGGAAATCCGGCAGATGATCTTTCCGCCTGCACCGGGCTTTGCGTGCAGGTATTGCGATTTTGTACCCATCTGCCCTGCCCACGAGGAAGATTCTTGATTAGCGCCTCTCATCAGGCGCTGAATGAAAACGGGGAGAGATTATGAATCAGTGGATTCTGTTTGTGACCGGAATGGTGGTTGGAGGACTCATCGGATGGTTATTCGCCAGCCTGCGCCGGAACTCAGCGCTATCCGCTTTGCAAATCGAGACAGAGGGTAAAACCAAGGCTGCTGAAATCCTGTCCAATGAGCTTCGTTCTCAAGCTGCGGATCTCCAGTCCCGGCTGGATGCGATCGACCAGCACGCCAGGAATGAAGCCAGCCTTCGAGTGGCAGCGGAAACCAGGCTGACCGAGACGCAGGCCAACCTTGAAGACCAGAAGCGGCTGCTCGAGGAGGCTCGAGTCAAGCTATCGGACGCTTTCCAGGCACTTTCCGCACAAGCACTGAAAAGCAATAATCAGGCATTTATCGAACTTGCCCGCAGCACTTTTGAAACCATCCAAACCCAGGCCAAGGGGGATCTGGAAACGCGCGAGGAAGCCATCAAGGGACTGGTCAACCCCCTCGTCGAAACTCTCAAGCGATACGAGGCGCAGATTCAGGAGCTGGAAAAAACCAGGCAGAACGCATATGGCTCCCTGGAGGAACAACTCCGCAATCTGGCATTAGTGAATCAGCAACTTCAAAAGGAAACGGGCACGCTGGCCAATACGCTGAAAGGCGGTCCGGCAGTGCGTGGCCGCTGGGGCGAAATGACATTGCGGCGAGTGGCGGAACTGGCAGGCATGTCAGAACATTGCGATTTTACAGAGCAGGAAAATTTTGAATCCGCCACCGGCCGGCAGAGGCCCGATATGATTGTCCACCTGCCCAACGGCCGCGAGATCGCCGTGGACGCGAAAGCGCCGCTCCAGGCTTTCCTTGATGCAGCGGCTGCAACCACTGAAGAGCAGCGAAGGGAGAAACTGTCAAGGCACGCACAGCTTGTCCGCGCTCGCATGAGGGAACTTTCGGCCAAGGCTTATTGGGACCAGTTCGAGCCGGCGCCTGAAATCGTCGTCCTGTTTCTGCCCGGAGAATCTTTCTTCAGCGCCGCGCTCGAACAGGACCGGACGTTGCTGGAAGACGGGATGCAGAATCATGTTGTGATCGCAACACCTACTACGCTGATCGCTCTGCTGCGGGCCGTGGCGTTCGGGTGGCGGCAGGAACAGATCGCAAGGAACGCGCAGGCCATCAGCGAACTGGGGAAAGACCTATATGATCGCGTGCGGACGTTCCTTGGACATTTTGAAGGTGTGGGAGCTTCCCTTAAGCGGGCAACGGAGAATTACAACCGAGCAGTTGGGTCACTTGAATCCCGCGTACTCCCATCGGTGCGCAAATTCAAGGAACTGGGCGCAGCCACAGGCGACGAGATCAGTGAAATCGAACCTGTCGATGAAACTTCGCGTGAATTGAATTTACCTGAAAACTATGGTTCAGAATTATGTTCGGCATGCATTGGGACGAGTACAGCCCGCACAAAAAAATTCGGGGATGCATTACTGCATCCCCGAATCTTCTCTTTCAATCTTACTGAAGAGTGTTACCTCTTCTTCTTTTTGGCTTTTGCTTTCGGCTTTGCCTTCGCTTTGGCTTTTGCCTTCGGCTTTGCTTTCTTTGCTGCCATTTTATTCTCCTCTCAAACGTCTTGAGTTCGCGTCAGCTAAAAGCTGACGGAGCGCGTGCTCAGTCACAATGTATAGTGACAGTCGACAATCTTGTCAAGAAGAAAGTGAAGCGCGATTTCAAAATTGAATGTAAAAAAATTCTTGTCCTTCGTTTTTCTCATCACCGCGGATCAACTTGTTGAACATTTCTTCCTTTGCTCACTTTAAAATTCGAGCGCTTCTTTCTGCATCCAAGTAAACTGAAAGCGAGGTTGAATCGTATGAGCAAACGGCGCCTGACAAATTTCGACAACTCTCCTGTGACCGCTTCAATCGCGGCGATTGTCCTTGTCCTGATTTTTTCTTTTACTCCGGCTGCCGCAGCACAGGAAGTTCAGCAGTCAGTCGGTCCGACTCTGAAAGTCACGACGCAGGTGGTTAATGTCTATGCCGTGGTGCAAGACAAACACGGCCGTCTCATTCCTGATCTCAACAAAGATGATTTCGAAATCAGAGAAGATAACATTCCGCAGAAGATCACCTATTTCTCGCGCGAAACAGACACGCCGCTTACTCTCGCCATCATGATTGACACCAGTCCGAGTCAGGAAAGAGTTCTGGATACAGAGCAACGCGAAGCGAAGGCTTTTCTCCACCAGATTCTTCGCCCGAAGGATCTTGCCTGCGTCCTCCATTTTGATCTCGAAGTTGAACTGCTTCAGGATTTCACCATCGAGCAGAGTCGTCTGGACCGTGCCATCGACGAAACGGTAATCAACGGAGGCGGACACGGCGTTCTGCCCTCACCGTTGCCGACTCAAAGCGTAGGCGGGACGCATCTATATGACGCAATATACCTGGCCGCCAACCAGTTGATGAGCCAGGAAGTCGGACGAAAAGTTCTAATCCTCCTGACTGATGGTGAAGACCAGGGAAGCCAGGAGACACTGAACCAGGCGCTTGAGGCCGCGCAGAAAACCGACTGCATCATTTACGCGATTGATATTGTGGATCGAGCTTTTTATGGGTTTGGGAATATCGGATTCAACGGTGATTCAGTCTTACATAAACTTTGTGAAGAAACCGGTGGGAGCGTCATTAAGGTAAAAAAGATTAAGAATACCTCTGCAGCTTTCCAGGAAATCGCCGACGAACTGCGAACTCAATACCTTCTTGGCTATACGCCCTCCAATCCAAGGAAGGATTCCGGCTTTCGCAAGATCAAAGTACGAGTCACGCACGGCGATTACAAAGTCCAGGCCCGCAGTGGATACTACCCGCACTCTTAAACAACGCGATGAAATACGCCGCAGGGAGTTTTTCCTGAAAGGCCCCGGCCAAAGTGGGTCATACCTGGCTGCAACGGTTTCCCGTCTATTGTTACAGAGACTCAAGGGGAAAGTGGAATTCGTTGCAGGTCGTTGTAATGGGTTGTCACACCTGATTACTGCTGGGAAGGAGCAAAATAGCCAGCCTTGGCCTGCACACGGAGACCCTTCTTGTCCGTTTTGATAGTGATCTTTCGGAAACTTCCGTCATGGGCGGTAATAGCATAAGCAAGGCTGTACTGGCTGCGCAGTTCGCTGGCGATCCTCTTAAACTCACCCGCCATATCGCTTGCCTGAACAGGAAAGAAAGCCCGGCCGCCTGTTTCCTCAGCCAGGTATTTCAGCACCTTGTCGCCCCGAGTTCCCACACCAGTCCAGTTCGTGCTGATGGCGTAAATGGTGGCTTCTGCCTTCTGCGCCATTGAGAGCGCTTCTTCCCGTGAGTGCTGGCTGAAGTTGTCCTGTCCGTCTGAGACGACAATCAACACCCGCCGCAGATAGGGCTGCGGTGCGGGGGTATAGATCATCTTTTCCTTACAGGCATAAAAGATGGCATCGTAAAGTCCAGTTCCTCCGCCGGCCTGCAACGAACTTATGGCCTGGCGCAGTTTGTCGAGGTCGTCTGTATAGTCCTGGACCATCACGGGTTCGACATCGAACCCCACAACAAAAGCTTTGTCAGTATCCGGCCGGATTGTATCGTAAAGAAAATCGATTGCGGCCTCTTGTTCAAAACGCAGTCGCAAGCGAATACTGTTGCTGGTATCGATCAGAATTCCAACACGGAGGGGGAGGTTGGTTTCCCGGCCAAAAAAGAGTATTTTCTGGGGTTTGCCATTTTCGTAAAGGGTGAAATCATCCTTGTTCAGATTTGTGACAAGCCGGTTTTTCTTGTCTACTACTGTAAATAGAACATTCTCCAGGTTAACCTGAATGTGAATCGGGGGCGCTTTTGCCTGGTTTTGAGCAGCGTTTTCGGCTGAGCTTGGTTTTTGCGCAGTCTGTGCGGCGGTTGGTCCCGCCAGGAAAAAACTGATCAGTGCTAACCCGAAGAACTTCTTCATCGTCTCCCTGACTAACTATCCCGACCATTATAGAGGGGCGTTCCGGCAGCGTCAACGAACGAATGGGCCAATCGGCGCGCATGAAACTCTCTCACCGATGTTCCAGCCCCCGTCAGGTTGACTCGTTGCTTTTTCGTTGGAGTCCCGCCAACATCTAATATCTGGAGGCACGTGTCCCTTGGATGATCAACTGGTAAGATGTCTTCTCCATCATTTGAGAGCTTATACCGCGTTATTTTCTCTTTGACGAATATCGATGATCAGTGGTGAAATTAAGGTTGGTCGCTGGGGTTTTATCTCTAGGAGGCCATAGGCAAGTATTAAGGAGGAATCCTATGGTGCGGTGTATGTCCAAGGTTATGGCTTTAGCGCTTGTGATGGCGGCGCTTCCGGTCATAGTAAGAGCACAAACAAGTCTGTCCGAAGCACAGAACCAATTTTGGGTTCCGGAAGGAACCGAGTTCAAGCTCGCCCTGCACACAGCGATTAATTCCAAGAAGTCAAAAAAGGGTGACGTTGTTATAACAACATTGCTCGATCCGGTATTCGTTGAGGATCAGGAAGTGTTGCCGAAGGGTCTTCGCGTCGACGGACGAATCCAGGAAGTTCATGCCGCAGCACATCGCGGCAAGGGCGGCCAACTCTACGTGCTATTTGACACTCTCACCTTGCCTGACGGCCAGAAGGTGGCAATCAGCGGCTCCCTGACGGAGGTCTTTGCCAGTAGAAACGGTGGCGACGGTTCAAGCGTAGACGCTGAAGGCGATCTGAAGGGCGGCAGCGCGAGCAAGATAAAAAGGGCCATTATTATGGGCGCACCTACCGCTGCTGGTGTTGCAGCTGGCGGACTTGGCGTAGGCATCGCGGCTGGTGTAGGCGGCGCGCTAGCAGCCTATTTCTTACCCAAAGGCAAGCAGGCTGAACTCCCCGCCGGTTCCCTGATCGGCATGCGCCTTGACAGAGACCTGACCTTTACTCTTCCTCCTCAAGACCAGAAGCAGGGCGCAGCCAGTGCACAGGCTCTGATCAAGAAGTAGAATTCCATCAGCATCTGCGGTTTCTAGACAACTCACGGGCTGTGTGGCGTGAATTGGGGTTTGAAGTTCGCGCCAGGGGCCTTACTGCCTTCAGGGGGAAGCATTTCGCGGGACTTTTCCACTATCGCGCTTCCTACCACACACGCAGAAAATCCATCTGACAAGTTCTAAAAGCCTTGGTCACGGACGTTCGGGGGGAACGGACCAGCCTTCACCAATAGGCAGATTCAGGCCCTTTGGGCCGCAACCCTGCGGGTTGGAATTCAGCAGTGCCCTTCCGTTCAGGCGGCTGCTTTTTCAGAGGTGTTTTTGTTGTTGAGGATTTCGATGGCTTTTTGAAGCTGCCTGTCGTCCGGCCCCCCAAACTTTGGAGGTGCCGTTTCTCCGGCTGCAGCAGCGGCTTCACTTTCCGCAGCCTGCATCACGTTCGGGGTTATGCCGTTTCCAGGGATTGGTTTTCCATCGGGCGTGTAATACTTGGCCACGGAAAGCAGCAACGCTGACCCGTCACCCACGGGAATGAGCTTCTGATAGACGCCCACCCCAAAGCTTGTGACGCCCACTACGTCGCCACGCTTGTTGTCGAGGATCGCTCCGGCCACAACCTCTGCCGGACCAGCCGTCGACTGATTGATCAAGACAACCATCGGCAGTTTCGTAATCTGGTCAGACGGCTGCGCCGTGACATCCTGCTTGGGGTATCGTTGGCCATAGAGGTAGGTTATCAGGCCATGGTCCAGAAAGAGGTTGGCCGTCTTTTCCCCTTCTTTTTCGCTCCCTCCGGCACAATCCCTCAAATCCAGAACAATCTTGTTGTCGCCGCTGGCGATAAGTTGCTTTAATTCTGAGGCGATTTCCTCAGACTTTCCTTGATCAAACCTGGAAACGCGTACGTAGGCTGTATTGGAATCGATGGTCTTGGCCACAAGGGGAACGTTCTTGAGAATTTCCCTGGTCAAGGTAAGTTTTTCAGGCTGACCCTGTGAACCCTTAATGATGGACAGCGGAATGGTAGTTCCCGGCGCACCGTCCAGCAGCCGATTGATCTGAACCACGGAATACTCTCGAATCCGCTCGCCATTCACTTCATCAATCAGGTCCCCTGGATTGATCCCGGCTTTTGCCGCAGGACTGTCTGGCAGCACAGAAACAACTGTCGCAAAGCCCATTCTCTTCGAAAGATAGATGCCCACACCGGCAGGACCGGGGTCAGGATGCTTAAGGTACTCCTCATACTCCGCAGGGGTAAAATACGTGCTGTAAGGATCAAGTGCTTCCAGCAGCCCTCGGATAGCACCCTTTGTGACATTCTTCAGGTTAGGCTGGGTTACATATTCCTGTTGAATTCTGGAAAGAACCTGACTGTAGACACCCAGGTCGCGGTAAGAGTTCTCACCCTGATCGGGGCTGCCCTGGCCAAGCACCCCGCCGATGATGACGTAAAAAACCAACAGGGAGGAAATGGTTATTACGAGCAAGCGGACACGCTTCGTCATTCGAATCGTTACTCCTTCGGTGGGCACCCCTTTGCGGACCCCTGAAAAACACTATAGCATACCTCTTAATTTGAATGCATTGACATCCGGGGCGTTGTATGGTTTGTCCCGCTTCTTATATTCCCCATCAATTTTATCAATTGGACGCGCACCTCAATATCCGGCAGGATCAAAGAGTGCCATGGTTCGTCAACAGGAGATCACAAGAATATAAGGCTAGGCCGCTATGATGCGTTCACGCTGATTTAATCACAATTTAACTCCACCGTAATAATAGTCACCCACAATGAAGAGTTAGCCCGTTCCCGATTGGCGCAAGCCAGCCAAAGTGAAAAGGAGGGAGCTTATGCAAAACCCAGCGCAGTTCCTAAAGCGCTATCTGGTTGCCAGCGATTTCGACCAAACGCTCAGTTTTCATGACTCCGGGTATGTCCTGAGCGAAATGGTGGGCATTCCCGGGAAGGAATTTGAACGCAAGACCGCGATTCTTTCGGTCCAAAACTTTGTCCAACAGGGCGCGGAGTTGTCTTACCTCCTGCTGCACGATCCTGACCTCCATACCCGGGTCCGCAAGGAACATTTGATCCGAACGGGCAAGAACATCCGGCTTAAGCGTAACATCCAGCAACTGCGGGACCTTCTGGCCGGCGCCATTGAGGGTTACGCTTTTGAATTCCATGTGCTTTCTGCCGCTCCACAGGAAGTGGTGGAATCAGCTCTTGAGGGCATCATCGCTCCCGACCACATTCATGGAACACAATTGCGCTATGACAACTCCGGCTGCGTGGAAGGCATTGTCCGCGTAAATGCAGGCTACGGAAAGGTTACCACGCTTGACGACCTCCAGGCTTTGCTCCAGATCGGCGCCGACCGTGTTGTCTATGTGGGCGACGGAAGTTCCGACGTCCATGTGATGCTCCACGTCAATCAGCGCGAAGGGTTCACCCTAGCTGTCTCTGAAGCCCGCACCATCGCCCAGATTGCCAGGAGGACGGTCCTCAGCGACGACGCCTTGAGTGTGCTGGTACCCATCCTGGAAGAGATCGCCGGCTGGAACCGGACGCGAATCCGCAGTTTCTTTGAAGAACAGGGCCTGCTGATTCAAGGTTGGGACAAAGTGCAGGCCGACTGGCTGACTTTTCGTTCTTCAACGCAGCCGAGCGGCCGCGCTCCAGTCCGATACTGAATCAATACCCTCGAACAAGAAAGCGTTTGAGCCGGCGGGCTGGCAAGCTTGGAAACCGGTTGAAAATAATAGCCGGGCAAGTCTTTTACTGCATTGGCCTTTGATGCAGATTTGATTCTTTGAATAACCGGGATAAGCTACTGCTGGCCAGCCCCCAATGGCGGGTTGGGATCACTTGAACTGGTGCTCATGGTTATAAACTTTGTCGGCGAAACCAGGTAAAGGATCTCTGAACCCGAGGTAAGAGTGACGCGTCCGTTTGACCCGACAGTGTAGGTGTCGGTCTTTGTCTGGTCAGAGATCAGCGTTCCCAGTTGATTGATGTCACTGGTTGAAGAAAGATTGCCCGCCCCGTCAAAGTTGACGGTGCCGACGCTCAAAGTCCCGGTCGAAAATCCCGGTGGAGTTGCGAAAGGCTGGTCACCGAAGAAAGCACTAATGCTCAAAGAACCGGTCGTGAACGGCCCGCCTGTTTGTGCTTCGAACATTCCTGAATCAACACCGGGTCCGGTACCCAGAAGAATCCCCTGATTTGCCGCAATCAGATAACCGACTAGCGGTTGGCTGTTCTGGGGAGACGTCAAAGTAAATCTGCCGGTTGTCAGAGCGGGTGTGGAATAGGTTCCGGAGGCCGTCAGAGCCGTCATCGTTCCA
>JBJKQZ010000460.1:0-3215 GCA_046704865.1 Terriglobia bacterium | reverse complement strand
GAGCGAAAGGCCCTTCGCTGTATTCATTCCCGCCGATCCATCGCGGTCATTCAGGTGGACCGTCACTCATCACTCCCCATTGCCTTTTTCATCCTTCGTGATTCACGATTCATAATTGTCTTTTCGGCCCCATTCAACCCCACTCAGCTTCGCTGATCGCCGACATCACAAATCAATGTCTGCGCCACCCGTGACTTGCAATCCGCTTGACTGTCGAGGTTACCCCGCATATTCTTTTTGTAGTCATAGGGGCAAGCCAAATAGACATTACATCTATTACCTAAGGAGACATATGCGAAAAAGCGTTTATGTCGAGAATGGGTGGGTAGTGTGTTTATTGCTGCTGTGCGGCTTTCTATTGCCGGCTGTGGCTCAAGCGAAATCCCTCAACCAAAGAAATACCTCTTCAGTCTCGCCGGCGGCCAGGTCAGCCATTTCAGTGGCCATTGGACGCGACCAGGCGGCTTATCACGCGCAGGCGATCCGCAACGGCTACCGGCTGAAGCATCCGGAAACGGGCCTGGTGGCGGAATTCACCGGGCAGGGCATGCAGCTGAAAAGCGCGGATCCAGGCAGTTGGGGCCTAAAGCTCGAAGCTTACGGTAGCGGTCAAAAGCTGTGGGCCGTTCCGGCAGCGAGGCCGCGCGCAAATGGCAACCGGGTTGAGTACCGGCGCGGGTATCTGGTTGAATGGTACGCAAACGGTCCCGCAGGGCTCGAGCAGGGGTTCACGATAGCAAAGCCTCCAGCCCCCGGTGCAAGCGGAGCGCTTATCCTGGCGCTTGCGCTCTCAGGAGATCTGACTGCGAAGCTCGATGCGGGCAAATCCAGCTTGTCGCTCTGCTCGAGAAACGGAAAGCCGGCAATGCGCTATGCGGGTTTAACGGCCTACGACGCCACAGGGCGCGGCCTGCATTCCTGGCTTGAGCTTCGCGGCCGCCGCCTGCTGGTCCGTGTGGACGCAACGCGTGCGCAATATCCGCTGGTCGTCGATCCCTACTTCCTGCTGGCGAAACTGACTGCGTCGGACGGCAGGCAGGAGGAGAATTTCGGGCTAAGTATCAGCACGAACGCAGACGGCTCCGTCATCGCGGTCGGAGCGCCGTACGCCACCGTTGGGTCGAACCTGGCGCAAGGCGCAGTGTACGTTTTTGTCAGGCCCGCGGGAGGGTGGCAGAGCGGAGTCGAGTCCGCCAGGCTTACCGCCTCCGATGGCGCGGTATATAGCCTCCTGGGCAATTCAGTGGGCATTAGTGGTGACGGCTCGACAGTGGTCGCTGGGGCGCCGGGCGCCACAATTGGGCAAAATCTGCAGGAGGGCGCAGCCTATGTCTTTCTCCAAGGTTCCGGAGGCTGGAAAAGCGAAACCGAGACAGCCAAACTCACAGCTTCTGACGCTGGGGCCGACAGTGAGGAGGGCTGGTCCGTGGGCATAAGCCCCGACGGGCATTGGGTTGTGGTCGGCAAGGGGGGTGGTTCCGGCGGAGCCTACGTCTTTCAAGTCCCCTCTGGAGGATGGCAGAGTGGAACCGAGACCGTCGAGCTAGTGGCCTCGGATCAGGCTCCTGCCGACTTTTTCGGTCTTTCGGTGAGCGTGAGCAGGGAAGATAGCTCAGCGGTGACGGTGGCCGTCGGGGCGCCTTATAAGACCATCTTCGCTGATGTGCCAGAACAGGGCGCTGCCTATGTGTTCCTGGTATCAAGCAGCGATAGTGGCACAAAAACCGAGACCGCCGAACTGACCGCTTTGAATGGCGCCATGAACGACTTGCTTGGCAACTCGGTAAGTATCAGTGCGAACGGTTCGACCGTAGCAGCCGGCACGCCCGGCACGGGGTTCGAGACCTTCCAAAACGAGGGCGGTGTTTACATCTTTGAAAGGGGATCGAACGGCTGGTTCACAGAAACCGAAAGTGGCTTTCTGGGGGCTTCTGACGCAGCGGCCAACGCCAACCTCGGCTCGTCGGTAAGCATCAACTCAGACGGGTCGCAGGTAGTGGCCGGAGCGCCGCCTGGACAGTCGCCTGGCCAGATCAACCCGCAAGGCGCCACGTACGTTTTCGTGAAGCCGCAAAGTGGATGGGGATCCGATCCAGCCGAGAGCGCCAAACTCGCTGCCCCGGACACCGATCCTTACGCCGCGTTCGGTTATGCCGTAAGCGTCAGCGGGGACGGCTCTTCCATCGTCGTCGGATCGCCGGGTTCCAATGCAGCACAGGGCGCGGCGTACGTTTTTGGCGGACCTGTATTGGTTCATCTTTTCCAGAATTTTGCCATCGCCGCATTCGCGATGGCGCAGGGGACCACGAGCACCGGCTACGACCTGAGCTCAAAATTTACCCCGAGCACTGCCATTGACCCTGTCAACGAACCTGTAAGGTTACAGCTTGGAAGCTTGTTCCTGACCATTCCTTCCGGCTCGTACCATCAGAACAAGCAGGGAAATTACGTCTTTGAAGGCATGATTGATGGCATTTCGATTGACTCGCAAATCAAAGTTTCAAAGGGCAACACCTATCAATTCCTGTTCCAGGCCCCAAACGCGCCGCTCCAGACCGCAACGGGCCCGATAACGATCGTGCTCAGCATCGGCAACGACGGCGGCTCGACTATTTACTGAGTTGGTAGCGCGGCCGTCTGGTGTTGAGGCCCTCGGTTCTTTCTGTGGACGAAGTCAAAAGCAGGTAGCACAGAGTTATGCGCGGGGCGCATTACTCTGCGGCCCTTCCCTGGGAGGGCATGGCCCCGCCCTGCGATCGCTCTCCTCATGTCAGAAAGCATAATATTAGATGTAAGATCATCTACAGTCTGAAAACCCGCAGGGTTAAAAAAACAACCCGGCGCATATATCTTGATCTGGTCGCGGTCAGCGGCCACTCGCACCAGGGTCCTCCGTTGATGCTGAACGGAGAGATCGGAACTTTCCGAAGAGGGCCTTAGATCGCGCCTCAAGCGAAAGTATGAAGCCAAGTATCGGGCGGCCAAATTTTCGCGCGCCCTCCCGTAAGGACTGGCGCAAAACCTTTTCCGCATACAGTGCGCGCCCTGCCAGGTTGTCTCTGAAAATATAGCAAAATGAATGGCGTTGCGTAACGGATGTCCAACGTGCTTTCCACTCCTCGTGGTGTCCCAGGAAGTCATATTTGGACACTCCCCGCGGCACGAGATCCTGAAGAACTGCACTTACAATCAAATGCCCTGGGCTGTATTTTCTG
>JBJKQZ010000459.1:0-2852 GCA_046704865.1 Terriglobia bacterium | reverse complement strand
CGGTCTGTGACTTCCCGCCAGAAGTAATCAGCTATGTCACGATAGCGGCGATTGCCCGTCAACTCGTATTGGCGGGCCGCGCCAATGTTCTTTGGGATATTGGTGTTCACGTGCAGGCCCGTCAATTCGTCGCGGTACTCCGCCAGGGGATCAAAAACTGCATGATGATCAAAGCGGAAGGCCGTCCGCAGATACCTTTCATTCCCGGTTACCGCATAGAGGTTGCAAAGCACTTCCAGCATCCCACCTTGCTCCACTTCAAGAACACGCTGCATATGATCGTCGCTTAAGGGGCTCACCCATCGACCAACCCAATCGGCCATTTCCTTCAACGTTTCCAATGCCTGCTCGTTACCGCAATGGGTATACATGTCAAGATGCCCGGCCATAATCTTGTGGAGCGTATAAAAGGGCGCCCAAACAGGTTTACCTTCCCTCAGCCGATCAAACAGTTCTTCAGGGAAAGCGCTCAGATATCCATTTCCATGCGCTTTCTGGCACAGAGCCAGCGTCGCAACCAGCTCATTAGCTTTCTGTTTCACATCGTCGTCGCCGGTCGCGGCATACATCAATGCAGATGCTGAAAGGTAGTGCCCTCCGGAAAAGTGTCCGCGCAATTCGCAATCCGGCTTTTCCCATCCACCAAGAGGTTCCGCGGTAGACGACAATCCGGCCGTCAAGCGGAACATGTAGGCGAGGCGTTCGTTCGGGAGCATTTCCAGGTAGCTGTGGTTGACTGCCATTTGTTCTTTAAAAATTCCATCAAGTAGACGGACATTCTTGTTTGGAAATGGCAGGACTCTCCAGGGCACCGCTTCTCGATCCACAGACCTCCCGTTTTCAACCACCGTATTCAAAATGGGATTTTGAGGAGGATCACCACGCAAATCGCGAGGAAGCATCATTCCCGCTGCTGCCAGCCCAGCGAGCTCAATGAATCGCCGACGATCGAACTGCCCATTTTCACTCATAGGAAGACTCCCCGTTCGAAAAGATGTCGTAAGAGTTATATCGCAAATCTAACTCGACTGAAACCACCGCACGGTTCGCAGCTAAATTTGCCAGGAAAGGAGCAGATCTTCCCTGCTATGGTCCATCCTGAACACATTCGAGTGGCCGTTGCAGTTCGTGAATGCAGGGTGTAGGTTATTAGCCGGCTCAGTTAGTTCTCACAGTCGTTGGCGATACTATTCCTGACAGGTGATTTATTGGATGTTCAATATTCCCCCGTTGCAATGGCTGGCTGGAGTACTCACTGGAGTGCTGAAACCCGAATGTGAGGAAACTCTATCGGGCCAGCCGCTTCCTAAATTTTCCAGAACTGCGGATACAACTGAGACCAGCGGACATTCACGGAGCCGGGTCTTCTCCGCGTACAGCGCCAGGATCGCCCAGCTACGAGAACAGCATCTACAGGCCGTCATCCAGCGCCGAAGAAGTTCTGAGTACATCGCCGCATCTGTGATATGCACGGCCGCATTTCTTTACTTGTGTTTCAGCCTTCATTTCTTGCCGGTTTGGGCTGCCGCGCTCCCTGTAATTGCAGCGATTGTGGCACTGACCCATGCACGCAAATGCAACCGGCAAATGCGGGATTATTTGAAATTGCTTGACTCTTATCGGCGCAGAATCCAATGCATGCAACATGAATGGATAGGGAAAGGCGATCCAGGCTTGGATTTGCAGGTTCCAAACCACCTAAGCGCATATGATCTGGACCTATTTGGTGAAGGATCTCTTTTTGAACTCCTCTGCGATGTTGGTTCACCTGCAGGACGGGATGCACTGGCCCGGTGGCTTCAAAACCCCTGCTCGCGCGACGAGACGATTTCCCGCCAGGAAGCAATCCGGTCATTGACATTTCGTGCCAGCTCAAGAGAGAAGCTTGCGCTGGCACGCTCTGGTGAAGCAAATGAATATTCCTGGGACCGGCTGCGGGGTTGGTTTGTAGCGGTACCCGTGCATTTTCCGATCTGGGCTCCCGGGGTACTTCGCCTTTTATCCACACTTATGGTCTTATCAGCTGCGGCGGGATTTGCCCATTTAATGGGTGCCGGTGAAGCCCTCTGGGTTATAGCTTTGGCAGGTTTGCCGGAAGGGGTGCTGGCTCTTTTTTTACACCGCCGGGTCCAATCAATTTTAGAAGGACTGTATTTGTCTTCACGCCAGCTTGAATCACTTCGTCAATTGTGCAGCCTCTTTGAAAGCGAGTGCGTAGAAAACCCACTGCTTACCCATATGAAGCAAACGCTCCAGGGGGCATCCAAACTGATTTCACGACTTCAACACCTGGTTGCAAAGCGCGAGTTGCGCTACAACGAGTGGTT
This sequence comes from Terriglobia bacterium, assembly GCA_046704865.1. Classification (GTDB taxonomy): domain Bacteria; phylum Acidobacteriota; class Terriglobia; order UBA7540; family UBA7540; genus SCRD01. The sequence goes on along the minus strand of JBJKQZ010000459.1, from coordinate 525 downwards.
TTGTTGGCCTGCCATTTTCCTCGCCTGGAACTCGCAATGCTCCATGCAGATCGAACGATGGCGGCAGCAGCACGGGCATACAATCGTCCAATTCCTGAATGTTCTCGGTGAATTTGAAGCGCTAATGGCTCTAGCAACTTACGCCTATGAGAATCCCGAGGATTCCTACCCGGAACTCGTGGAAGAAGGTCCCCTCTTTGAGGCCACCGGATTGGGGCACCCATTGATGGATGTGAGATCGTGCGTCAGAAATGACCTGAAGCTTGGCGGGGAGGTAAGCTTTCTCCTGGTCACGGGGTCAAATATGTCACGCAAAAGCACGCTGCTTCGCGCTACCGGACTGAACGCCACTCTGGCATGGATGGGAGCACCGGTCCGGGCCTCGCACCTGCGGCTGACACCGCTCAAGGTTTGCGCTTCAATCCGCATAAATGATTCCCTGATGAGCGGGCGTTCCCATTTCCTTGCCGAGGTCGAGAGGCTGAAAGCGACACTCGACTGTGCGGCTTCGACCATACCCGTCCT
>JBJKQZ010000458.1:0-3910 GCA_046704865.1 Terriglobia bacterium | reverse complement strand
GCCGCGGATGGCACGTTCCGGCACTTCACGTCCCCACTTCCCAGGAAGGGCTCGAACCAGATCACCATCACAGCACAAGACCGGAAAGGCAATACCAAGACCATCCGTAAAACAGTCGTGATAGAGTAGCGAACATTGCGCCGGTCTTTTCGCTTTCAGAAAGGGATTTTCTAAGGAATGAGTTTCCGTTCACTCTTCAGTGTATTCTCCTCAGAACTGGCCATTGATCTTGGCACCGCAAACACATTGGTTTATGCCAAAGGCAAAGGAGTTATCGTCAATGAGCCGTCCATTGTCGCCATCAATAAACTGAATGGCGAGATTGAGGCGGTGGGACGCGAAGCCAAGGAGATGCTGGGCCGCACGCCCGGCAACATTGTGGCCATCCGCCCCTTGAAGGACGGCGTGATTGCAGACTTCAAGGTGACGGAGAAGATGCTTAACTACTTTATCCAGAAGGCCCACAATCGCAAGATGTTTGTCCATCCGCGCATTGTGATCGGCGTGCCTTCGGAAATCACCCAGGTGGAAAAACGCGCGGTGCAGGATTCCGCGTTCCGGGCCAAAGCCAGCGAAGTCTATCTGGTGGAGCAGGCCATGATGGCTGCCATCGGTTCCGGGCTTCCAATTACCGAACCCTCCGGAAGCATGATTGTCGATATCGGCGGAGGCACCACGGACATCGCGGTGATATCACTGTCGGGCATTGTGTACAGCCGGTCCGTGCGCGTTGCGGGCAACGAAATGGATGAGGCCATCACCGCCTACCTGAAACGCCGGTATAACCTGCTGGTGGGCGAGCGGACAGCCGAGCAGATCAAGATTGAAATCGGCTCCGCTTATCCGCTGGAGAAACCGCAGACCATGGAGATCAAGGGCCGGCACCTGCTGGAAGGTGTCCCCAAAACGATCACCATTGACGATTCCGAGATTCGTGACGCGCTTTCAGAGTGCGTGGCGACCATCATCAACGCCATCCGTGTGGCGCTGGAGCGCACGCCGCCGGAACTCTCCGCGGACATTTCAGACCGCGGCATCGTGCTGACCGGCGGAGGCGCGCTGCTGAAAAATCTCGACAAACGCATCCGTGAAGAAACCGGCCTGCCAGTTTCCATTGCCGAAGACCCGCTGGCCTCGGTGGTCTTGGGCACCGGCCGGATGCTGACCGACTTTAACCTGCTGCGCCGGGTTGCTATAGAATAGAAGCGGCTTGCGGTGAAGCGAACGGCGTTCACACAATTCGACGAAAACTCCTGGCTGCCGGGAATTGTGGCAAGGCACACCTCCTTATTTGTGTTGCTTGGTGTGCTGTTCGCGCAGCTCCTGCTTCTCTCCGTCCAGGTTACGCGAAATCAAAACGTCAGGCTGATCAACATCTGGGCCGCCGAAATTTTCGGCCCTTTCGAACGCGGGTTCCACGGCGCAATCCAGGGAACAGCGGAAAGCTGGCGGTCCTTCCATGATTTGTGGACGTACCGGCAAACCAATAAAGAACTGTCGGCGGAGCTGGCTACAGCCCAGGCTCGGATTCAGGGGCTTTCGGAAAAAGCGGCGGAAAATGAACGCCTGAAAGGTCTGCTGCAATTCAAAGAGCAATCGCCTTACAAGACCGTGGCCGCGGAGGTGATTGCCTCAAGTCCTGAAGATGGTTCCACCACCGTCGTGATCGACCGTGGGCAGGATGCCGGTATTGAAGCTGATATGCCAGTGATCACTCCGGAAGGTGTGGTGGGCAAGATCGCCGCTGTTTACGCCCATTCGGCACAAGTCCTGCTGATTACGGACCCTACCTGTGGAGTGGGCTGCATGCTGGAGAAGAGCCGCATCCAGGGAATATTGAAGGGCAGCGGCCAGGACCAGTGTGAACTGCATTACGTAATGGACGACCAGATTGTTCCCGCTGGAGAAGCCGTCATCACCTCCGGCCTCGATCAGGTTTATCCGAAGGGGCTGCTGGTGGGACATGTTCTACGGTCCGAACAAGGCAATATATACAGGCGAATTACCGTCAAGCCCGCTGCTCATTTCAGCCGGCTTGAGACAGTCCTGGTTCTTTTCAAGTCCACCTCAACGCAAGAGGCAGCACCAAACGAGAAGCTACGTTGAGGCTGGGTACGATTTCGCCTTCGTGGCCCGCTAAAAACCTGCTGTTTTTGCAGCAGGAAGTTGTTTGACCTCCGGAATGCTTTCATACGTGCGGTGGCAATCCATCGCGAGTGGATGAAATGGACCTTTATCGCCATCGACCGAAAGAAGCTTTCAAGGCCCACCCTGCGGTCCTTTCCGCGATTGTGTTTGTCAGCCTGCTTCTGGAGGTCACGCTTCCTCCCACAATCCCGATTGCACATCTGTTCCAGTTGCCGCTGCTCGTCACCATCTATTTCTCAATGATCCGGGAGAACCAGATCTACGGAACGGCATTTGGAATGGGCGTCGGGCTGTTGGAAGACGCCCTGTCACATGGCTATCTGGGTCAGATGGGTATGGCAAAAGCCCTGACAGGATACCTGGCGGCCACGGCGGGTCTTAGGCTTGAGTTTGACAACCTTCTGGTTCGGGCCCTGCTGATCGGATCGCTCGTATTTATCCATAACGGATTCAATTATCTCATTACGCATCAACTACTTGGCTTGCCAGCCCCCTTCAAACCCCTGCATCTGGCTACAAGCACCATTGTGAACGTTGCCCTTGGCCTGATTCTGTTTCCGCTGTTCGATCGGCTCAAGCGGCGTGCCTGATCGGCCGAATGCTTTGGGTATGGCCAACCATAAGCCCCTATGGCGAAAGGGGTTGACCTCTGGACGGGTCAGCCATTCGCAGTGTGGCGTGGCCGATAATTTCTTTATTTTGCAGAGAATGGTGTGTTATCGTTTGGGGTTAACGGGAGGGGTAATTCTGTGTTCCTCTTGGCTGCGCCGGCCATAGAGCCGTTGTAAGAGCACGGCAGAGGAGTCGGGGGCTGGTAGTGTGCAACGAACCCCTGATGGAAGTTTATAAGTAATGCAGGTCCGATTTCCGGAGGACGAGCGGTTTCCGTCCTGGAAGATAACCTTCCTCGAGTATTTTGTTGCGGCGGTCTTTGTCGGACTGCTCGTGGGCTATTGGCGCCTGCAGATCGGCCAGCACACAGAACTACTGGAGCAGGCCGAGCACAACCGAATCCGCGACCTTCCCATTATTGCCCCGCGAGGCCGCATTCTTGACCGCGACGGGCGCGTCCTGGTAGATAACTTTCCGTCTTTCACAATTCTGCTCGACCGTGAGAACGCATCGCACCTGACCCAGGCGCATCTGGACAAGATCGCCAAGGCGCTGGATCTGGACCCGAGCGATATCCGCGACATGGTTGCCCGCACAGCCAAGCTTCCCCGTTACCAGCCGGTGGTGCTGAAGCAAGCGGCTTCGTTAAAGGATGTCGCCTACATCGATGCGCACCAGTCTGAATTCCCTGAGATTGACATCATCCAATCGCAGCAGCGCTTTTATCCCAAGCACGGCGTGGCGGCAGCGGTGCTGGGTTATGTGGGTGAAGTCTCGCAGACAGACCTTGCCAGACCGGGATCGCACTACCGCGCCGGAGACCTGATCGGGAAGTTCGGTATCGAAAAAGAATACAACTCAATTCTGCGCGGGCAGGACGGAATGAAAAAGGTGATCGTCAACAGCCGCGGGCAGGAAGTCGGCACGCTCGGAACAGTGAATGCAATTCCGGGCCACGACCTTCGCCTGACGCTGGACCTGAACCTTCAATTAACTGCAGAAGCCGCGTTGGGAGACAAGCCGGGAGCCGTGGTCGCGCTGGACCCGCACAATGGACAGGTGCTGGCTATGGTCAGTCATCCTACTTTCGACCCCAATGACTTCACCCATCACATTGACGTCAAGACCTGGCGGCAGCTCACCACTGACC
>JBJKQZ010000457.1:0-2604 GCA_046704865.1 Terriglobia bacterium | reverse complement strand
CAATGGTTCGGCCTTCTGCCATGCTATGCCCGATCTGCGGTGCCCACTGCCAGGGCTCGATAGCAGGCAGCAACATGCCGAGCCCCAGCAAGTCCTGCCAATAAATCAGCCGGGCGCGCAGTTCACGGAGGCGTGTAACCTTTGCCATGATTCCGCCGGCTGCAATCAGAATGGCGAGTTGAGCACTATATGCAGTGAGGTTGTAAAACCACAGCGGCACGCTCATCCCTCCTCCTCGATCAAGCGGGCAATTTCTTTGAGTTCCTTTTCAGACAACTGCCGGTCCTTAACCAGGTGGACCACCAGCGGTTCGGCAGAGCCGTTGAAGACGCGGTCCACAAAATCGCGGACCATGCTGCGGATCACCTGCTTGCGCGGGCGCGCCGATTGGTAAACGTAGGCGCGGCCTTCCGCCGGAAGCTTTTTCAGGAAGCCTTTCTGTTCCATGATGTTCATCATGGTCATGACGGTGGTGTAGGCGATGGGGCGCTGCTCGCGCAGCTTTTCATAAACTCCTCGAACGGTTGCCTGGCGAAGTTCCCAGACGACCTTCATAATTTCGAGTTCCTGTGTGGTCAGGGTACGGCTTGGTGTTCTCATACGCAAACGATAGTACTAATAAATTAGTATTGTCAAGATGTTTTTGGAGGATTTTTAATTTCAACCCGCTGGGCCGCGGACCCCGTCTTCTGTGAGCTTGTTGGACGCAGCAGGGCCAACCGGCGGGCCTTCCGATGAATGCGATATTCAGGTCTGGCATAGGTGAAATCTCAACACAGACGTGAGCGGAAACTCACTTTGTGGAAGAGGAGGTGGTGTCCGTCGCTATCCCGCTGAGTGACCCGGTTTCAGATCGGGACACAATTGAAAAGTTCGTCAGCACCATCAGGCAAAGCCCTAAGCCTTTTGACTTGAGGGCGTTGGTGTGTGAAGATAACGGCGGAGAAATGCCTTGAAACAAGACCGTATTCAACGTTATATCGTTGCAGGAATCCTGCTTCTACTTGTTGTTGCCCCCTTATTTACAGATGGCGTTAATTTGCTGGTGGACTGGCTGTGGTTCGGGACGCAGGGCTACCTTGTCATTTATAAGAACATTCTTTTTTCGCAGATCGGGCTCAGCGGAATGGGCGGCATCGGCTTCATTGTGCTGGTGGGCGTCAACGTTTATGTTGCCCGGATGGTGGCGGAGCATTATGGCTACCGCGTGTTCCACGGCACCATTGAACTGCCCGGGCTCGACCGCTTTGCTGAAGCCTTCCGTTGGGTCATCTGGCTGGCTGTGCTGGTGGTGGGCTATGCCGTGGGGCAGTGGTCGTCGTTCCACTGGCAGGATTATCTGCTGGCACAGCACGCTGTGCCGATGCATGTGTCCGACCCGATCTTCCACATCGACCTGGGCTTCTATCTTTTCCATCTGAATTTCGACTGGTTCCTCTTTCACCTGGGCCTGGTGATTGTGATCTTCTGCCTGATCAGCGCTGCTGTGGTCTATTTGATTGACGGCGGTGTCTGGGTAACGGCGCGCGGCCCGAACGTGGCTCCGGCCGTCCGCACTCACCTGATGGCATTGGGAGCGCTATTGTTTTTGCTGCTGGCTTATCGCGCACGTCTGGCCATGTACAGTCTGCTCTATTCGTCGCGCGGAATCGTTTACGGCGCGGGCTACACGGACGTCCATGCCACGCTTCCCGTGCTCAAGATCATGCTGGCGCTCTGCGTGGTGACGGCGCTGGCGTTGGCTTATGGAGCCGTGCGCGGGAGCATCAGGCCCGCCGTTTACAGCCTGGGGGCACTGGTGCTTGTGGGAATTGTCGGGGTGAATGTCTATCCCGGAATCGTCCAGCACTTTGTGGTGACTCCGAATGAACTGGATAAGGAGCGGCCCTTTATTTCAAATGCCATCGAGTTTACGCGCAAGGCGTATGCGCTTGACCGTTTCCAGGAGCATCACTTTACCGCCGCAACCGATCTGTCGGCGGCGACCGTCATGGACAACGAAGCCACCATGCGGAACGTCCGGCTTTGGGACCACAAGCCGCTGCTGACCACTTTTGGGCAGCTCCAGGAAATCCGCACGTACTACGATTTTGTAAACATTGATAATGACCGGTACCACATCGGCGGAGTTTACCGGCAGGTTTCTCTCTCGCCGCGTGAACTCTCCACTTCCAGCCTGCCCAGCCGCAACTGGATCAACGAACACTTGATTTACACGCATGGCTACGGGCTCTGCATGGGCCCTGTGAATGAATACACCCCGGACGGGCTGCCGGTCTTTTTCATCAAGGACGTTCCGCCGGTCTCCTCCATTCCACTCACGATCAAGCGGCCGGAGATTTACTACGGCGAGGTCCCCAATAATTACTGTTTTGTCGATAGCGGGCAGCAGGAGTTCGATTATCCGGCGGGCGACCATGACGTCTACAGCACCTACACCGGCACGGGTGGAATTCCTGTCAAGAACATCTGGCGCCGCATCCTTTTCACACTGAAGTTCGGCCAGAAGAACATTTTGTTTTCAAGCGACATCAAGAACAACAGCCGGATGATGATTTACCGGCAGATCCTGGATCGTGCGCAACGGCTGACGCCTTTCCTGCA
>JBJKQZ010000456.1:0-6525 GCA_046704865.1 Terriglobia bacterium | reverse complement strand
AGTTTTCGCCGTCAAATCGTCCTTCCCTGGGTTCATCACACCATTCAAACCAGTGATAACCAACAGCTTCCGGCAGGCTCTCCAACCACTTGACGTATTTCGCATAAGCCTGGGCGCGTGCAACCTGGTTTGGCACTTTTGGTCCTGCACCCTTGGTGTTTGGAAGGCCGGAGTCTTCGGCGCGAAATGCGAATTCGGCCACAAGGACCGGCTTTTGCGCCAGCCTGTAGATGTGTTGAACAACCGGCCGGGGGTCAAAGTTGTAAATATCAACAGATACGACGTCAGCTGCGTGTGAAGCTCGCAGAACTGGGTCTGGCGGACTTCCGGCGAATTTGGCGCCGAGATAGAGATGGTTCGGGTCAGCCTGATGGATGGCAACTGCACAAACCTCGAAATATCGGCGGGCAACCATTCCGAGGAATTCCGCGTTGTCCGCCTTGAGGGCTTTTGTTTGTGCATTTGTGGGCAAGTTATCAAAACTCGTTGCGTGGATGCCCCAGGCCTGATTCAGCTTCTCAATTAGGTCGGAGTATCGTTTCCTGAGGAAAGCAATGGCCTGGTATCTGCCGGGTGCGGACGAAGGCAGATTCAGGTACATGGCAAGCATGTTCTGCTTTCCTCTCCAATCCGGCCCCCAGCGCAGCTCATTGTCGCTGAAGTATCCGATCAGTTGAGGATCGTCTGCGCGGGGTTTGCATTCTTTCTCCGCAATTTTCTGAGCAGTCTCATTAAAACGCGGGCTATAAACATCCACCGGGATTCCCTTGAGCCAATCGGCGCCGGAACGGGCTGCGATATCAAGGATCACGGTATAGGGCATTGTTCGGCCCCACAAGATGTGGTCAGACCAGGAACCGATGGTGTTGAATCCCCAAAGTCTCAGCCGCTTCAACTCAGCTTGTGCCCAGTCACCCTCGGTGGGATAAAGCTTCGATATATTTTCAAAATAGGGGTGGTCCTGAGTTCCCTGGATCACATCACCATGATAGGAAATGTTATTCACTCCCACTGAGAGTGCAAGCTGGCCGGAGGGAGTAACGAACCACCACACACCCGCCTTTTGCTTTACCCGAAAATAATCCCCGGCAGCGCGGAGCTCAACTGATCCTAAAGACATGCAGAACAGTGATAGCGTGAGGATTAAAATGTTCCGTTTCATCCGCTCGACCTCCTCCAGAACGGATTCTTGTAATGACAAAAAGCGATTTCGGTCGGCTTAGCGGTCAATACCAGTGCCGGGACCGGAGGCAGCTTCAAACGCCAGGGCTGCGGCACCCACAACTCCGGACGTATCTGCCACCTGGGCTTTGACGACCGGTATATTGCGGCGAAGCAGATACCGGGTACGCCAATCAATTTCGTGCTGGACGGGTTTGAATAGAAACTCATCCGCCTGGGCCATTTGACCGCCCAGGATGACAATTTCGGGATCGAGCACGTGAATCAGGCCTGCAATGGCACTGCCAAGAACCAGCGTTGCGCGCTCCACAACGATTCGCGCAACCTCGTCACCCTTTCGGGCGCATTCAAAAATTTCGCTGCAATTGGGTGGGCGCGAATCAAATTCGAGAAGCTGAGTCTTTACTCCGCGATGGATCGCAGCAAAGGCTTCTGCTTCAATCGCGCGCGCCGAAAAGACAGTTTCCAGGCATCCGCGGTTTCCGCAGATACATAAGCCGCCGTTCGGATCGACGGTGACGTGTCCCAAATGGCCTGCAACTCCGCCGGTTCCGCGGACAATGCAGCCGTCTGACAGAATTGCACCGCCGACGCCGGTCCCGAGGGTCAGCATGATGGCATTCTTACGTCCGCGCGCGGCGCCCCAGACGTGCTCTCCTACCAGCGCCACGCGGGCATCATTGTCGGCAGAAATCGGGCAGGGAAGTGGTACCGTTGTCGCAATGAACTCACTAAGTCTTCGCCCTTCGAGATAGTTTAGTTCTCCCGGAAGGGCCAGGACTTCGGTGGTCTGGGGATCGATAATACCCTTGCACCCAATACCGATGCCGTCGATTTCTGCACCGCGCTGCGGCAAAAGCAGGGCCAGGTTCTTGAGTGCTTCTTCAAACCCCGACAATGTCTTGGGCGTAGATGCTTCCCGTGATGCTATGATATCGCCTTCGCCGTTTACAAGGGCTGCCTTGATCCTGGTGCCGCCTATATCAAGACCGAGTGCAACCCGAGCGGATGGCCCTTTTTGATTGTTAGACATGGTGGTACCTTCATAGTCGAACAAGAACAAGTTGTCAACAAGGGAGTCCCGGGCGGACGTTCTTAATCATTGGGAATTGGGAAATTTTGCTTGTGATGTGCCACGGGTTAAAACTCGGTGGGTGAACGTTCGAAAGAGGCTTTGAAGAAAATGAGTGCAGCAGAACAATATTTTGATAAAGCAGTTCGGCTCCTTCAAGAACTCCGCGAGCAGGAACTGGCCTCGATCCAATCGGCGGCGGAAATATGCGCGACATCCATCGCGAACGGAGGGCTTGTTTTCCTGTTTGGGAACGGCCACTCGCGCATGATGTGTGAAGAGATGACGCCCCGCCAGGGATGTTTCCCGGGATTTGTGGCCCTGGTTGAACTATCGCTTTCAAATCATGCCGCGATTGTGGGTGCGAATGGTCTGCGGGCACCACTCTACCTTGAAAAGTACGAAGGCTACGCCGAGCAGATTCTCAAGGGGTTCAGGTTCGGGCCCCACGATTCCTTTATTGTCATTTCAACCAGTGGCATCCGGCCTGTGGTGGTGGAAATGGCCGCGGGCGCACAGAGGCGCGGATTGCCCGTTATCGCGATCGTTTCCCGCGGCCACTGTGAACAGTCGCAGGCAGCTCACTCTTCAGGCAAAAAGCTCATCGATTTTGCGGACGTGGTGATTGACAATCACTGTCCGCCTGGAGATTGCGTCCTTGAACTTCCGGGTCTCGAATGGCGTACCGGGCCGGCTTCTACCGTGACTGGGGCCACAATTATGAATATGCTTCGTTGCGAAGTGGCTGAGCGTCTTCTGGCTAAAGGAATCAAGCCCGAGCTGCTGCCCAGTCACCAGTTTGTGGGAAACGCCAGCGCCGAAGAACAGCTCGAGCGCTTTTACGAAGCCTACCGAAGGAGCCTTCGCCATCTCTATGAGTAACGTCCGCATTGCCATGCTGGGCTCGGGTTTTGTGGCCGACTTCTATTTGCAAGGTCTGGCCAACGTAAACGGACAGCAGGTTGTAGCGAATTTTTCTCGTACGACGCGGCGGGCAAAGGAGTTTGGGCGCCGCTGGTCCGTCCCTGAATCCATTACTGACCTGGATGCATTAATTTCCCGAAATGACATCGACCTTTACGTGATCGCCCTGCCGAACGAAATGCATCTTCCGGTTTCGCTATTATTGTCGCGCGCTGGAAGAAATCAGGTTTGTACAAAACCGCTGGGGCGCAATCGACGGGAAGCGAAAGCCATGTTTGACGCGGCAAAACGCTCCGGTGCGATGCACGGTTACGCGGAAACGGAAGTTTTTGCTCCCTGCGTGGTACGCGCTCGCCAGACCATTGAGCAGGGGGGTATTGGCCGCGTCCTGTGGGTGCGTTCAAGGGAGTCACACGGAGGTCCACACAGCGCGCACTTCTGGGACATAGACAAGACGGGAGGCGGCGCCATGAACGATCTTGGCTGCCACTGCATTGCTGCGGCGCGATACTTTTTTGGCAAAGACGACCGCATTGTCGAGGTAATGGCGTGGGGTGCTCAGCTGGTGCATCACAAGAAGACGAAGGGCGAAGACAACGCTCTCCTGGTGCTCAAGTTTGCCGGCGGCGGCATCGGCCATTGCGAGCTTTCATGGACCACCAAGGGCGGGCTGGATCTTCGCAACGAAGTCCACGGTTCTGAAGGATCGATTTTTACGGATGTCACGCGCGGAACTCCGATAACAGGTTTTTCCACCCGTTCTGCCGGCTATGTTGTGGAGAAAGCAGAGATCGATTTCGGCTGGACGCGGCCGCTCCCGGAAGAGGCTTTTGCTTATGGATATCAGGCTGAAATGAAGCACTTTGTTGAATGCCTGCAAAACGGTGCGATGCCCCGTGAGACCTATGAGGACGGGTACATTGTGAACTGTGTTCTCGACGCAGGTTACCAGTCGATGCGCTCGTCGCGCTGGGTGCGAGTTAAGTATTGACCGCCGGTTCATATGGATTACGTTCTTCTGATTACCGGGTCCAGCGGAATTGCGGAAGCAACGGCGTTGCTGGCCGCTCGCGAGGGCTACAAGGTTTTCATTGCAGGTCTTGATGAACCTGGTTGCCGCGAACTGAGCTCCAGAATCGAAGGTTCCGGATATTTCGCCGGCGACTTGCGGGACCCTTCCGCGGCGGAAGGCGCAATTGCAGCCTGTCTGAACCATTTTGAACACGTCAACGCGGTGTTCAATGTTGCGGGAGGAAGCGGGCGCTCCTTAGGTGATGGCCCAGTCGATGAGTGCACTGTGGAAGGCTGGGACAAAACACTTGAGGCCAACGCAAAGCCTACTTTCCTGATGTCCCGGGCTGCGGTACGACACTGGCTGGAAACGAAGCGTACTGGAGCAATTCTGAACATGGCGAGCGTACTGGCGTTCTCTCCTGAATCGCAATATTTCTCTACTCATGCTTACGCGGCCAGCAAAGGCGCGATCATTTCCATGAGCCAGGCCATGGCCGCAAAATATGCTTCAAAAGGCATCCGAGTAAACGTGATTGCTCCGGCTCTTGTGAAAACTCCTATGAGCGCGCGTGCGCAGGCCGATCCGGAAATCCTTGAGTTTGTGCGAAGAAAGCAGTCTCTGAAGGGCGGCCTCCTGGAAGCTGCGGATGTGGCAGAAACTGCGTTGTTTCTGTTGAGTGAACGTTCGCACCAAGTAACAGGCCAGGTTTTGGCCGTTGATGGAGGATGGTCAGTTACGGGTTGAACTATGAAAGAATGTCCGCTTCGTACCACAGTGATCGGCAGCTATCCCTTTCCCGGGTGGCTGGAATTTGCTACTGCACACCTCGATCGGTTTGGGCCTGCTGATCTGGAAGAGATGCTGGATGATGCCGTTAAGCTGGCGGTGAAGGACCAGACGAACGCTGGCCTGGACGTTATTACTGACGGCGAACAAACACGGCTCGATTTTAACCTGTCGTTCTACGGTTTCCTGACGGGAATCTCGCCGGAGCCTGAGCCGGTGCGCTGCTTTGGTCCTCCGGGACATGATCAGCGCGGGAAGCACGCGGTCACTGGGAAAATCGAGGCTCCAAACGGACTTGGCGCCGTTCGGGACTTTGAACGTTTGAAACGAATTGCCCCCGCAGGGGTTGGGCTCAAGGCCAGCGTACCTGGTCCTTATACCCTGAGCGGCCGGCTGATCCCGAATGAAACCTATCCTGACCGTTACGCCCTGACTGAGGCGCTGGTTCCCATTGTGCGGCGCGAACTGGAGGCATTAGTGCAGGCCGGTTGCCCGGAAATCTGCGTCGATGAACCGTCCATGAGCTGCTACGCACATCGGGAAGACCCCCGGCGGTTTGCCGATATCTTCTGCCGAACGGTTGAAACCGTCCGGGGCCGGTGCCGTCTTTCAACGCATTTGTGCTTTGGGAACTATAAGGGCCGCGCCGTGGCGCCGCGACGGTATGCACCGATGTTTCCGGCCTTTCTCGATCTCCCCGTGGATGAAATGCATTTTGAAATGGCCAGCCGCGAGTTTGCAGAGCTTGAACTGATTAAGGATGTTGCTGAGCGGATGGACGTAGCTGTGGGCATCATCGATGTGAAGAGTTATTACATTGAGACTCCTGAGGACGTGGCGGCGCGCGTCCGTGCCTGCCTGCGCTATGCACCGGCAGAGCGCTTGTCGCTGGCTCCTGACTGCGGTCTCAGCCAGACGGCGCGCTGGGCATCAAAGAGAAAATTGAAGTCGCTGGTGGAGGGAGTGAAAAGCGTCCGCCGGGACCTGGGAATCGAATGATCCAACCGGTCTTGCAGGACGATCAATTTCTGGCCGACGTTCGCGCAGCCGATGCCGACGACGGCCACTTTCGGCTGTGGTGGCTTGGGCAGAGTGGTTTTCTTCTGCAATGGCGCCGCAGGCACTTGCTGCTGGATCCCTATTTGTCTGACTCTTTGACTAAGAAGTACGCGACGACTGATAAACCGCACATTCGGATGACCGCACGCGTTGTCGACCCTTCTCGTCTTAACTTTATTGACGTGGTCACGTCCAGTCATAATCACACCGATCATCTTGACGGTGACACGTTGCGCCCACTGCTGAGCGCCAATCCACGATTGAAAATCATCATCCCGGAGGCGAACCGGCAATTCGTGGCCGAACGGCTGGCAATTGATCCTCAATTGCCATTGGGTCAGCGGGTTGGGGAAACCATTGCGGCTGCTGAATTTAAAGTTACGGCGGTGCCCGCTGCACACGAAGAGCTGGCGCCCGGATTTCTAGGTTATGTGGTGCAGTTTGGGTCGTGGGCTGTCTATCACAGTGGGGATACGCTCCTTTACAA
>JBJKQZ010000455.1:0-2916 GCA_046704865.1 Terriglobia bacterium | reverse complement strand
GCCCGGGAGGCGAAGGAAGCTTCATTGGCATCGGGTTTGCCATTCCTTCCAATACTGTCAAGCACGTGATGGAAGACCTGATCAAGACCGGGAAGGTTTCACGTGGTTATCTGGGTGTTTATGTGGGCCCGCTGACCCCCGGACTGGCCAAGGAGTTTGACGTTCCGGATACGTCCGGAGCCATTGTCCAGAACGTGGAAGCCGGTGGCCCTGCCGCCAAGGCGGGCATTCAGAATGGCGACATCGTTCGCAAATACAACGGCCAGACCGTCTCGGACGCCGGGGCGCTGACCTCGATGGTAACCCAAACCGATCCTGGCGCAACTATTACGCTGAGCATTCTTCGCAATGGGAAGCCCATGAGCATCAAGGTAACCCTGGGCGAACGGCCCACCAACATCAGCAATACGCCAGGTCAGAGTCAGGGCCCATCAGGGAGCGCGCTTGAGGGCATCTCGGTTCAAAACCTGACCCCGGGACTTCGCGATCAACTCGGCATTCCAAGTAGTGTGACCGGAGTCGTGGTTACGAGCATTGATCAGAACAGTCCCGCGGCTGAATACATCCAGCAGGGTGATGTGATTGAGAGCATCAACCGTCAACCCATTCACAATGTTGAAGACTTCAACCGTGTGGCGTCTCAAGCGAAAGGACAGGTCCTTTTGCGGGTTAATCATCAGGGAGAAGGAATGTTTGTGGTGATTTCCCCAAGCGGCAACCAGTAATCGCGTAGCCGCAAAGACGGAGAATAGGCCAAGTCCAAGCCCCTGGAACGTTGCCACAAGCCTTGTGATCAGCAAGAAGCAAGGTATGGGCGGCGTTTCAGGGGCTTTTCTTTTCAGGGAGGAGCAGCCGCTTCTTATCTACAAGATGAAGCGGGGATACCTACGGTCGAAGCAATGCTATTGGATGTGGATGCTCAGGGCTTTGTCCCAGATCTTCCTTCAAGGCAGAAGAAGCCGCTATCTGGCTGCAATACTCAACGAATTGATGTGCAGGGAGGCGAGGTTATGAGTCTTCCTCTGGTTTTGAAGCACCGCTGGATTTTTCCGCAGAAGCAGCGGCTGCGGCGGGCGCGCCGTGACATTTCTTGTACTTCTTACCGCTGCCGCAGGGACAGGGATCGTTGCGGCCGATCTTTTCCTTGCGGACAACCTGCTGAGGTTTCTCCATGACGCCACCGCCCACCTTGCGCATTTCCGCCTGCTCGCGGCGCTTCCTCTGCTGATACTGCTGGATCAGAGATTCTTCCTCTTCGGGTGTTCGCATCAGGAAAAGGTATCGAAGTGTTTCATCCTCCGTGCGGTCCATCAGAGCTTCAAACATATCAAAGGACTCGCGCTTGTACTCTACCAGAGGATCACGCTGGCCGTAGCCGCGCAGGCCGATACCCTCTTTCAAATGGTCCATCGCTAGCAGGTGATCTTTCCACTGGGCGTCAACCACTTGCAGCATAATCATGCGCTCATGCAACCGCATGCGCTCTGCGCCCCAAACCTTCTCGCGCTCCTCATACCGTTGATGAACGATCTCTTTGAGGTCGTCAGCCAGAGAATCAAGGTACTTGGGATCGAATTTCAAATCGTTTTTGCGGATATCAACACCAAAGCGGGCCCAGAATTCATTCTGCAGACCCTGGATATTCCATTCATCCGCATGCTGGGCCTTGGGGCAATAGCTCGTCACCAGCCAGTCAACAACCCGATCAGAAGAATCGAGCAGGTATTCCCTTTGATCGTCGCCCTGGAGCAGTTGTTTCCGCAAATTGTAAATGGTTTCCCTCTGCTTGTTCATAACATCGTCATATTCAAGCAGGTGCTTGCGGGACTCAAAGTTCTGGCCTTCAACGGCTTTCTGTGCAGCTTCAATACGCTTTGTGATCAGGCGTGATTCAATCGGTATGCCTTCTTCCATGCCGAGCTTGTGCATGATTTTGGAGATGCGGTCGCCCGCAAAAATCCGCAGCAGATCATCTTCAAGCGAAAGGTAGAAGCGCGATGAACCCGGATCGCCCTGGCGGCCGGCGCGTCCGCGCAACTGATTGTCAATGCGCCGCGACTCATGCCGTTCGGTGCCCAGGATATGCAATCCACCCAGGTCAATCACGCGTTCGTGCTCAACGTCTGTGGTGGCTTTAAACCGGCTGATGAATTCAGTCCATTTGCCACGCCATTCCGCGAAAGAGTTGACATAGGCTGCATAGATTTCATCCGGTGAGCCTGCTGCCGGGCGCTCAGGCGGTTCGGGGTCGACACCCTGCTGCCGGTATTTTTCCGGAGACTTGCGGAACTCCTCCCGCGCCAGGAATTCTGGATTGCCGCCCAGCAGAATATCTGTTCCGCGGCCGGCCATGTTCGTGGAAACTGTGACAGCGCCCACGCGGCCAGCTTGCGCAACGATCTGAGCTTCGCGGTCATGTTGTTTGGCGTTGAGGATGTTGTGTCTGATTTCCCGCTGCTCCAGCACCTGGACCAGGCGTTCGGGCCTGCACTGGATTTCGATCAGATAATCCAGCACCGGAAGCACTTTTTCCGGAGTCTTGGTTGCAAGTTCCACCAGCCCGGGAATTTCATCGCCACCCAGCGGAGCCGCCTTCGGAGCAAAATATCGCTCAATCTTGCGCTTCAGCAGAGTGCTGACAAACTCGTTCTGATTTCCATTCGGAGATGTGGCCAGGCCGGCGAATCGCCCATCCTTCAATGTCTTCCTGACGGCAGAGATTGTGACGCCCGCTCTCACCAGCCAGTTCATTGCGGGCCCGAATTTTGCGGCAAGTTCTTCCGCCCATTTTTCCAGCGCGCGCCCTTCCAGTCCCGCCTGCTTCAGCAATTCCTGGAAGTGCGCCGGCAGAAATCCGGCCTTGCGCAACTGCGCGCTGAGCCGCTCGGATTTTTCAATGGCGATGGTGCCCACCAG
>JBJKQZ010000454.1:0-7687 GCA_046704865.1 Terriglobia bacterium | reverse complement strand
AGCGTAGCCGTCTCTGAAGGCCCTCACAATCAGTCTTCAACGCTGGCGAACGGATTCACCTACCTCAGTTCGAGTTCGACATCCGTCGGGATTTCAACTGTGTCGCCTTCTCAGGGACCGACTACGGGCGGAACAGTTGATAACGTAAGCGGCACGGGGTTTCAGACGGGGGCAAGCGTCAAGTTTGGGAGTGCTCTGTCGACCGCCGTCACACTTTCCAGTTCTACGCAGATTGCTGCCATGGCGCCTCCGGGGAGTTCCGGAACGGTTGGCATCACAGTGACGGATCCCAATGCCCAATCGGCTACCATGCCATCGGCTTTCACTTATACATCCGGGGCTTCGGTTACCAGCGTCTCGCCGAACACCGGCCCGGTAACGGGGGGAACCACGGTCACCATCCTGGGCAGCGGGTTCCAGACGGGGGCAAGTGTCACCTTTGGGGGAATCGCTTCAAACTCTGTAACAGTGGTCAGTTCCACGCAGATTCAGGCCGTCAGCCCGGTCTCATCTGCCGGGACGGTTTCCATTAGCGTCACAAACTCTGGCACACAGACTGAAACGCTCTCTTCGGCGTTTACTTATTTCCATACGGTCAGCCTGTCATGGACGGGCAGCAGTTCGGGAGTGTCCGGTTACAATGTTTATCGCAGTTCAACCTCCGGCGGACCGTATTCAAGATTGAATTCAACCTTGATCGGCAGCACTTCATTCAACGACAACAATGTCCAGCCCGGTCAAACGTACTTTTACGTAACCACAGCTGTTAATGGCAGCAACGTGGAAAGCGGGTATTCAAATCAGGCCCAGACGAGTATTCCGTCTCCGTGAGTTCGCACAACAGTCCTCCTTACTCACAGGAGTAAATACACGGCATTAGAAAGAGGGGCATCGCTGGAACCAGGAAGCGCAACGCCAGACTCGCAGCAGGTTGCAGGCAGGCCATCCCACAGATGGCCTGTCCGTGCTTGCGTTCCGGAATCCCCTGGAAGTTTTAGTTCAATGAGGAGAAATGCAATGAAATCCAGCGCACTCGAAAGAAAGACCCTCGCGTGCCTCGTCACCTTGCTGGTGGCAATATTTCCATTGATGTTTACGGCGTGCGGAGGAGGTGGACTCGCGACTCCATCGACCTCCAGCACTTCTCAGAAGAGCGCCGCACCGACTGTTACATCGGTTGTACCCAACACCGGCTCTACGAACGGCGGCACGACGGTTACGATAACCGGCTCCAACTTTGCGAGCGGAACCACGGTTTCATTTGGCGGGAGTTCTGCTAGCAACGTTTCGTTTGTGAGCGCCACGCAACTGCAAGCCACAACACCAGCGCACTCCGCAGGAGCTGTTAACGTGGTTGTTACCAACCCTGACGGCAAGAATGCAAGCCTCTCCGCCGCCTACAGCTTCGGCTCGGTGTCTCTAACCCTCAAAAGTGTTGATCCCATCTCGGGCCCGGCCGCCGGCGGCACGTCCGTCACCATCAATGGCACTGACTTTCAGACCGGAGTGTCCGTGACGTTCGGAGGGCTTCCAGCATCATCCGTTCAACTGAGCAATTCCGGAACCATCGTGGCAGTTACGCCACCCCACGCTTCCGGCACAGCAGCCGTCACAGAGACAAACTCAAACGGCCAATCTAGCGCACTTACATCCGGTTTCACATTCCACAGCATCGATATCGCATGGAGCGCACCGTCCACTTCGCCGGTATCGATCAGCGGTTACAATGTCTACCGTTCAAACGCTTCGAGCGGGCCCTTTGGGAAACTGAACGGGGCATCACCCGTAGCGGATACGTCGTTTAACGACCTGACCGTCATGGGCGGCACCACGTACTACTACGAAGTCAAATCCGTGGATTCGAGCGGAATAGAAAGCCCGCCCGCCGGCCCGGTCCCGGCCACCACAACGCCGTAGCGCGACCAGGTCGAGGCCGTTGTCTGCGATCCCGGCCCAAACGGAACAGGCTTCCTATTGCATAAAACCGCTGGCGGGGGACCTTGCGCAGCGCTTCACAGGCGCGCAAGGTCCTCCTTCCGCACAAGCGGGGACCATCCAATCATTCCCCACCTTTCAGCAGTGGACAATTTTGTCAAAGTGGCCAGTTACATTTCGAGTGGCGTTCCGTGTGTCAATCACCAACTGCGCATGCCGAACCACAAACTCGTAATCGTAGGATGAATGGTCTGTGGTGATGACCACGGCATCATACTGCGACAGGTTTTCGGGCGTGAGTTCCACCGAATCGAGCTGGAAATTGTACCTGCGCATTTTGCCAAGGTGGGCGAAGTAGGGGTCATTGAATCCAACCCTCGCGCCACGGGCTTGCAGGAGCTCCATGACAGCCAGTGAGGGCGACTCCCGCAGATCATCCACGTCCTTCTTGTAAGCGACGCCCAGGACCAGGATTCGGGCGTTGTTCAGGCATTTCCTATGTTGATTCAGGGCCTCGCTGACGGATGCCACCACGTGCTCCGGCATGGAGGCATTGATCTCTCCGGCAAGCTCGATGAACCGTGTCGGGAATTCGTATTCGCGGGCCTTCCATGTGAGATAGAAGGGATCAATGGGGATGCAGTGGCCTCCCAGGCCCGGCCCGGGATAAAACGCGGAATAGCCAAACGGCTTTGTCTTGGCAGCATCAATGACCTCCCAGATATCCAGGCCCATCCTCAAACAAAGCAGCTTCAACTCATTAACCAGGGCAATGTTCACTGATCGATAGATGTTTTCCAGAAGCTTGGTCATCTCTGCGGCACGCGACGAACTCACCAGGACTGTTTTCTCAAAGGCTGTTTCATAGAGCGCTTGTGTCGCCAACACACTGGCAACGTTTACGCCTCCAATCACTTTGGGCACCTGGTAGGTCTTGAAGTTTTTGTTACCGGGATCCTCGCGCTCAGGCGAAAAGGCCAGCATGAATTCAGCGTCTGTGACCCCATGATGCGCTTGAGCGCCGGCACTGGCGGAATAGTCTGCCACGGAGCAGTGCAATCCGGACTTTTCAAGAATCGGAAGGACAACTTCCTCCGTAGTCCCGGGGTAAGTGGTGCTTTCAAGGACAACGAGCTGCCCGCGGCACAAATGGCGGCTGATGGATTCCGCTGTGGCGCGGATAAAAGAAAGATCGGGTTCGCGATGATCGTCAAGGGGCGTTGGAACGCAGATAATAATTGCGTCCATTTCGCTCAATTCAGCAAAGTCTGTCGTCGGGCGCAGGCGGTCCTGCTGGACTTCCGAGGCGATTTCGCTTGAGGGAATGTGTTTGATGTAAGTTTTGCCCTGACAGAGTGAATCAATCTTTGCAGGGTCGATGTCGAACCCGGTGGTTCGGAATCCTTTTCTCGCAAAAAGGAGGGCAATGGGAAGGCCCACGTAACCCATACCCACCACTCCGACCCGCGCGGTCCTCTCTTCGACTTTGGTTGTGAACTGCCGCAGAATATCGCTCTGGGCATCAATACTACTTGCCAGCATTGTTGTGGAAACCATACCTTTCTTCCTCCTGTGGGCGCGTGCCGCAAAGCCCGGCGCGGTTGTCAATAGCCGGCACGGGTTATGGCCAGCTATGACGCCGGCGGCTGGGCACTCGCACTTTCAACGTCCGGAAATCAATTCAGCTCTTTGGCTCCTGATGTGGAACTCGTAACCTGTCGATCAAATCAAGTGTCAATTTCGCGGGCCGGGCGCGAGGTACTCGTTCCACTCGTCTGTAAAGAAACCTGGAGTGCCGCGGCAAATGAGATCCAGGTTAGGCTTTCGAAACGCAACCGCAGCAATATAACCGGCAACGGGTGAAAGGGAACGGACGTACCATCCGCTGGCCATGCGAAAAGCCTGTGACAAATTGTCGAAACTCATAAGCCCGGATTGTGCTTGAGAAATGTACCGGCCCATCCTGCCACTTCCCAGCCCCAGACCTGTCGCCTTGAGAAGGGCTTCCTTACGAGTCCACAGGTCATAAAAGCGTTTGACGCGCAAATCCTCCGACAACGCAACCAGACTTTCGGCCTCTGCGGGCGAGAAGAACTCCCGGGCAATTCGTTCGCATTGGGGAATCGGCTGGATAAACTCCACATCCACTCCAACAGGACAGGCACCGGTCATGCTGTAAAGCACCAGATCCCCGGATTGGGAAAGATTGAAGTGCACGCCGTCTCTACTCAGGTGAGTCTGAAGTTCTGGCTTCCCGTTTGTGCCAACCGCGAAATTCAGGCTGGAGGGGGATTGCCCAACGTAGTTGGCCAGGAGGATCCGCAGCATTCCACGACGGATGATGAAATTGTCTTTGTCGCGGGGCTGACGAAGCTTCTCAGCTTTTGCCTGCTCCGAAGGAGACAGCACCGACTTCAAGGCAGGAATGGCCAGATCGAAATCGCGTAGATTGGCCCACCAGATGTGCAGTTCTTCCTGCCGGACACGTGGGGATACGATGAAGTGCATAGTGTAGTCCAGAAATGGATTGAGTTATATTTGCCGCAGGATGCGGTTAAGCTCGCCTGCAGATCTGCCTGGGAAGAGAAAAGCGTCGAGGTAATCCGGAAAACAGTCCGCGAACTTAATCAGAAAAAACGTGAATGTCCTGGTGAGAGTCCTTGTTGGGCGATGCTCAGGCTTAGTAATAAAAAGGTCTCACACATCAACCTGGGTAAATCCTTCAGGAACGGCCCTCAGCTCATAAGTCCCGCTCTTGAAAAGTCCGTGAACAACAATCAGAACATGTAAACAACCTTATCGTTCTGCAACACCGCATGGGCTATCCTGGCGCGCTCCTTGCCTTCACCTACAATCTTCCAGCTGCCGCCATTCCGCACGAGTTTCATCCGGCTCCTCTGGCGCCACCAGTTATTAACACTTGATGGCAAGGTGATCCAAACGCCAGCGGTTTTTCGCAAATCAGAAAGGCGGGCTAGCAAGTCCTTGTATACCCGTTGTTCGCGCTCCTGGAGGACGTAGTCGGGGTGGACAATCAGATTGATCACGCCGTGCTTCTTGCGGATTACATCCATCTGCGCTTCCCAAAGATCCAGCTTGTAATCGCACAAGATATTGAAAAGCGAATAATCCTGCGTCAATGTCACCGGAATTTCCAGTATCTTCCCAATGAAGTACGGAAAAGTGGTGCAGCATCCCCCGTGCTGAGGGTCCAGGTGCGCAACGCTTGGAATCGACATGTCATAGTCGAAATCGAGCAAGTCGAACCAGTTGGTATTCCGGTAAAGGACTCCCGACCGGAACCCCCTGGTGCCAAATGCCTTGCCATACATATTGATTGAACCCGACCGCCGCCGGAACTCTTCGTAGTTGTGAAAGAGGTTCCCGTCATGATTCAGGTCGTGAACATCAAGCTCAAAACCGCGGTCAGTTATGCTCTTAAGATAGGCATCGGACACGTCGTAGCGCCGCTCGGGAATAACCTGGAACGATGATTTGATGCTGTAGGAATCATCAATATCCATAAGCTGACCGCAAAAATCCCGGCCCGC
Source organism: Terriglobia bacterium (assembly GCA_046704865.1). Taxonomy (GTDB): domain Bacteria; phylum Acidobacteriota; class Terriglobia; order UBA7540; family UBA7540; genus SCRD01. Next base: position 2,201 of record JBJKQZ010000454.1, on the reverse strand, counting down.
CGGCGACTCAACGTCATGCGTGACCACTGCACAAGCTTGCGCGCCATCAGGCCAGAACCAGATAAAGGGAATTTCCTTCTGTCCCCGGAGGTTTAGGGCCATCACCGACTCAAAAATGGTTTCAACACTTGTGTCGACAGGCCAGCGTGGAAACTTACGCTTATTCCAATGGCGCAAAGAAAACCTTTGCAGATATTTGCGGACGGCAACCGGCATCATGGGGCGGATTGCATAATACCCTGCCCGCTCCAGGCGTTTAAACGCCGTCCCTTTTGACGGGCCATTTCCATTCTGGATGTACTTTTCACAGCGCATGGCTCCGACGGTCTCGGCCATGTCGAACGGCAGGGTTACACCCATTTCGTCGACCTTGGCGTACCGCAAAGCATCATCCAAATTGTGTCCCGGATCATGCGCAGGCAAAAATCCCGAGGTGCGCCCATAGCAGATTGACTCAGCACCGCACCTGAAAAAGCCCGGGTGTTCTGAGAGATCGCTCTCTACCCGAATGTGTATGAGCTCCTCTGGACACCGGTAGTGATCAATGATCACCTGGTCAGACGATTTTTGCTTGGCGGAAGCATCGTCTTGCACTGGATTCTCTTGTGCTCGCCGTATATTGAAACGTGATTTCGCAATCATCTCCAGATAGTCTCCTGCCCCATCAGGCGCTTTAGCTGTAGTATTCGAACGAACTTGATTAGAGCCGGGTCGTCAACTTTTGGAATATGATTAAAATAACCGCGTAAGAAACCGTAAAAGCCGCCAACAAATGGTACCGGATAAGGTCTGCGAAGCAATCGATAAAATGAACTGGCCAGCAAATATAAGGGATGATATCCGGCAATATAGCATGCCAAACCGTGTTTTACGCTGTCACGCCAACTGCCGTCCGCTGAGCCTGTCGGACGGTGGTGATTGGCGAGGACTTCAGGAATGCTCATCGTAACCCAGCCTCGCATGCTGGCGCTGGTTTCATCGATGGTGTCCCAACCAGGAGCCGGCCACAGGCCGCCGATCTGGTCCCAGCATTCGCGGCGGTAGATTTTGGTGGCGCCCCTCACATGAAACCGCGGGTTTCTATCCATTGTCATTTCACCTTTTTGAATGGAATAGAGCGTCCCGCCAGTAATTCCCAAAGCCGGCTCAGACATGAACCTGTCCAGGAGTTTCTCGAAATAATCAGGCTCAAAAGTCAGGTCTCCGTCCAGCTTAACCACGAAATCCCAGTCCTTGCAGAGGAGCGCTTTGTACCCGTCATTAAAGGCTTCCATAACGCCGCCCCCGGACTTGCGGAAACCCCGGTCGGCGCGATGGATTGGACGAATCCAGTTGTTTTGCTCTGCATACCTGTCAATGATGCCGGCTGTGCCATCGGTGGAACCGTCGTCCACAATGATCCACTCCACGGGCTTCACTGTCTGACTTACAACGGATTTAATCGTCCCTTCCAGGAACTCTTCCTCGTTCCGCACGGGACTCACGATAACGTATTTTGGAGGATTATTTTTCCAGTCAGACATGGTAATATCTCCGGCTTCTTGTTGAGCCATCCCGCGGGCCGGGACGGGTGTAGTCTAGATCAACTTTACCCTGATCGCGACCCTGCAAATCAAGGACAAGCCCAAGGCAAGGACAAATCTCGAATCACTTCCAGGACTTTATTTTCCGGCTGTGGCGATATCATTCGCTGGAGAGATTCAGGCAGAAGCTTCCCAGGAATTCACGCACACCTTTCCTGTTCAAGTGGAACGCGGTCGAAGAGCGAATGGATGACGTCACCGTATATGACTTTCTTCTTGTTCCAGCTGTTATTGCGTGAAAACATCAGTCCGCGAGAGGTCAGGCGCCTCCGCAGATCAGGATCGGCCATCATCAGTTCCATCTTGTCAGCAAGGTCCTGCACATCCTGGGGCTTGAAAAACAAAACACGTGAATCATCAAAGTAATACCGGTCCACCGTTGTCGCCGGAACGATGACAGGAACTCCCAGCGCCATAAACTCCCAGGTTTTAGTGCTAAAGGCTTCATCCGCGAATCCGTTGGAGCGCTTGGGGACAATGCCACAGTCCGCCTTTGCCATGACGCTTGCGATCTTCGAACGGGAGACCGTGCCGTGGATGTGAATCCTGTCCTGCATGCCGAGTTTATTGATCAGAGCCAAAAGATCCTGCTTCATGGGGCCATGGCCGTAAATCTCC
>JBJKQZ010000453.1:0-4401 GCA_046704865.1 Terriglobia bacterium | reverse complement strand
CTATAGTTCAACATTTCCTGTTCCACTCTTTCTCACCCGTTAATCGACAGCTTACTCACCGCCTTACGTTTGCGGTCTTCATCGGGATTGAGGTAACGCCGCGTCGTGTCGAGATCCGAGTGCCCTAGAAGGTGCTTGACGGTCACGATGTCGCACCCGTTCTCAAGCAGCCGCGCGACGTAGGTGTGGCGGAATTTATGTGATATCGCATTTCTTACGCCTGCGCGTTTCGCCACGGTCTTCAGCATTTCATTCCGTCCAAGACGTCTTCCCTTCCCGCTGGGGAAGACCCACGTTGAGGTGGGGCAGTTTCTTCAAGATCGCGACGAGGTCCTGCGGCATGGGGACGCCTCGTTCCACATAATCTTTGGGCGTGAACCCCTCCTTAGCCGTCAGACCTAAGGTTGCGCGCTTGAAGTCGAGATCATTCCACGTCAGATGTGCAAGTTCGTCCTTCCGGAGCTCAGTAAGATAGAACGTCGCAAACATCGCTCGCTCCGTGCCGTCGCACGCCGCAAAGATTTTGTCGAGACCTGCCGGGCTATAGGTCATCGGGCGGCGCTTTCTGCCACCCCACCATTCTAAGAAGTAGTACCCAGCGGCTTGTCCCAGTTATAGCGCCTCCCTATTTTGTCGAGGGATACGAGTTTGCAGATGCAGTCCGTGACGCGGACTTTCTTGATGATGCGGACCTGCCTGCCCGCGAGCCCTGGGGAAGACAATGAAGATTCGGAAAAGCGCACAGAAAAGTCCTTGGTTTCTATTTTTCGATTTTTATAGACACCAAGATCACATTGCTATCTGTAACCTATTGCAAGCAAAAAGCGAATTGGAGAAATGGTGCGGAAGGGGGGACTCGAACCCCCACGGTCTTGCGACCGTCAGCCCCTCAAGCTGGTGCGTCTGCCAATTCCGCCACTTCCGCGTGGAGGGCTAATTTGTCTGGCCCGTACTGCAAAGCAGGGCGTTCAATCCCAGGCCAGTTTACTTCTTGGCCGGCGCCGCAGGAGCTGCCGGGGCCGACTGTGATTGCGCCGGGGCGTTCTGCAGGACCGAACTCGACGTTCCCTTTGAGGCCCAGATCGCCAGTGTTACTGAAGTCGCCATGAAAATGGCGCCGAGCACCCAGGTGATCTTGGCAAGCGTTGTGACCGCGCCGCGGGGGCCAAAAGCCGCTGCCATGTCCACGTTCTCTCCGCCCCGGATCAAAACAATGACCACCAGCAGAATGCTCGCAATAATCTGGAGAGCCGTAACTGCTAATACCATTCGAAAATTCCTTTCAAACCTGCCGTCCAGCTGCTTCTTACGCTGACGGATAATCAATGATTGCCGCAAAGGACGCAACTTTAAGGCTTGCGCCGCCCACAAGCGCTCCGTCCAGATCCGGTTGGGCCATCAAGCCTTTGATGTTCTCGGGCTTGACGCTTCCCCCGTAAAGTATCCTCACGGCCTGGGCCTGCTCCTCGCCAAACTGCGCGCGGGTCAGGTCCCTCAGAAACGCGTGACTTTCTTCCGCCTGTTCCGGGGTAGCGGTCCGGCCGGTGCCGATTGCCCAGACCGGCTCATACGCCATAATGATACGGGAAAACTCAGAGGCGGTCAACCCGGCAAAGCCGCGCTGGAACTGGCGTTTGAGCACCTTCTGCGTCTGATTGCCTTCCCGCTCTTCCAGCGTTTCTCCCACGCAGACAATAGGCGTGAGGCCGGCCGAGAGCGCGGCCTTCAATTTGCGGTTCACCTGTTCATCGGTTTCGCCGTGGTCGTGCCGCCGTTCTGAGTGGCCGATGATCACATACGAGCAGCCAGCATCGAGCAGCATCCCCGGCGAGACGTCGCCCGTGTGCGCGCCTTCAGAATCCCAGTGAACGTCCTGGGCAGCGATGCCGATCCGGCTCCCTTTGGCGGCGTGTGCGGCATCCCCCAGTGCGGTAAATGGCGGAGCAACCACAATATCACAATGTCCCACGCCAGACACTTTCTGTTTGAGCTCGTCAATAAACGCCGCAGCTTCGCCGCGCGTCTTGAACATCTTCCAGTTTCCAGCAATCACGGGTCGTCGCATACCTTGCATCCCTCTTCTTCTTCACAGTAGGCAGCAGGCTGAAGGCAATAGGCCGTTGAACCAAGGAATCACGTCCACAAAGGATTCTGTAAACTTTCTGCTCCTTCGCATGAGCACCGCCAGCAACATGGAGCCTTCTGGCTACAGCCCGGTGCCTGCTACTTTTCCGGCAGGGCTTCCACGCCGGGCAGTTTAAGTCCCGACAGGAACTCTAGTGAAGCTCCGCCAGCGGTCGAGATGTGCGTGATTTTGTCTTCGATGCCGGCCTTGTTGACGGCAGCCACCGAATCTCCTCCGCCGACAATTGAAACGGCTCCGGATTCGGCAACGGCCCGCCCAATTTCCAGGGTCCCCTGCGCAAACTGGTCGATCTCAAACACGCCCATGGGGCCGTTCCAGATGATCATTTTGGCCTTCTTGATGGCATCGACATATTCGGCCCGGGTCTTGGGGCCGATATCCAGGCCCAGACGGTCAGCAGGAATGCTTGGTGAATCATCCGTTTCCGCTGCGGCAGAGGCATCAAACTTCTCGGCGACAATGTGGTCCTTGGGCAGCCGGAAGTTCACTTTCTTCTGTTTGGCCTGCGCAAGCAGTTCATTCGCCAGGTCAAGCTTGTCGGCCTCAAATCTTGACTGGCCGACTTCCACGCCCTGCGCTTTGAGAAACGTGTAGGCCATGGCGCCGCCGATCAGAATGGTATCCGCAAAGCCCATCAGGTTTTGCAGGAATTTGATTTTGTCTGAGACCTTGGCGCCGCCGACAATGGCAACGTAGGGGTGCAGCGGATTCTGCACGGCCTTGCCCAGATATTCGAGTTCCTTTTCCATCAGCAGGCCTGAGGCCTTGACGGGAACATGATGCGTGATGCCCTCCGTCGAGGCGTGGGCGCGGTGGGCGGACCCAAAAGCGTCATTGATGTAAACCTCGGCGCGGCCGGCCAGTTGCTTTGCAAATTCCGGATCATTGGCTTCTTCTTCCTTGTGGAAGCGCAGATTCTCAAGCAGAAGCACGCCGCCGTCTTTCAATTCTGTCACGTGTTTTTCTGCCTCAGGGCCAATGCAATCACTGGCAAAGCTGACGGGCTTGTTTAACAGAATAGCCAGGCGCTCGGCCGCAGGCTGGAGGCTCATTTTGGGATTCACTTTTCCCTTGGGGCGTCCCAGATGTGAAGCCAGGACCAGTTTCGCTCCGCGATCCACAGCCAATTTGATGCTTGGCAGGCTGGCGCGAATGCGCGTGTCGTCTGTGATTTCTCCCTGGTCGTTACGGGGGACATTGACGTCGACCCGCATAAAGACAATCTTGCCTTTCAAATCAATGTCGCGAATAGATTGTTTTGCCATAAACATTCACTCCTTCCAGGTTGTGCGCAGCTAGTCAAGCAGAAGGCAGAAAGCGGTAGGCGGCGCGGAAATGCCGCGCCGGTGTCAATGCACCCGTCCAGCCTTCAGCCTTCGGCGGTCAGCCGTCAGTAATCACTATTCTGACCCCTGACGGCTGGCTTCGTGCCTTCAGCTTACAGGCTCTTGGCGACCAGATTGATCAGATCGCGGACCCGGCAGGAGTATCCCCATTCATTGTCATACCAGGCAGTGACCTTTGCCAGGTCACCGTCAATCACTTTGCAGAATCCGGCATCGACAATGGATGAGTTCGGGTTGCCGCGGAAGTCAATGGAGACCAGCTCGTCTTCGCAGAACTGGAGAATTCCCTTCAGCGGGCCTTCTGCAGCCTTCTTGAAAGCTGCATTCAGTTCCTCGGTGGTTGTGGGTTTTTCCAGGATGACCACGAGATCAACCAGCGAAACGTTGGGCGTGGGGACGCGCATGGCGTAGCCATCGAGCTTGCCTTTCAGCTGCGGCAGAACCAGCCCCACGGCCTTGGCCGCTCCGGTGGTGGTGGGGATGATGGAAAGTGCGGCTGCGCGCGCCCTGCGCAGGTCTTTGTGCGGCAGGTCAAGGATGCGCTGGTCATTGGTGTAAGAGTGGACGGTGGTCATGGCGCCTTTCTTGATGCCGAAGTTCTCGTCCACAACCTTGGCGGCCGGCGCCAGGCAATTGGTGGTGCAGGATGCGTTGGAAATAATGTTGTGCTTGGCGGGATCGTAGTTCTTGTCATTCACGCCCAGCACGATGGTGATGTCTTCACCCTTGGCAGGCGCGCTGATGATGACTTTCTTCACGCTGCCGCGCAGGTGTTTTCCGGCTGTTTCGGCCGTCCGGAAGAGGCCGGTGGATTCCACCACAACCTGTGCGCCCAGCGAGGGCCAGTCGATCTCTGCCGGGTCCTTAACCTTGAAGACCTTGACGGTTTTTCCATCCACTGTGATGGAG
>JBJKQZ010000452.1:0-4524 GCA_046704865.1 Terriglobia bacterium | reverse complement strand
CTCATTGAGTTTGGGTTAGCTGCTTCAGCAACACCAACCGCGGTCTCAAGAAGGGAATTCGAACGGCGCGGGCTTCACCCATTTCAGATCAGCGTCGGACGGGTTTATTGCGGCGTGTCCGAGTTTGTTTTGGCGTGAGCCAGGACAAGGGCGGAATATGCAGCGTCTTTCTCGAAGTACCTGGAGGTCAAGTCAAAATGGAGTTCACTTTTTAACCTTCTTTTCCTGGGTCAGCGGGCAGATGGTATAGTTCCACTACGGGTTTATCTTGTCGTACTTGGTATTCAACTCATCAATTTCTTCGTCTGAAATTTTCTTGCCGGTTCGGCTCCCAGAGCCTCCAGAGTATCGTCATAGGCGCGCTCGATGCGCTTCATGGCGATCTGGAGCTGGTGGGTGTTTTTCAATGAACGCATACAGGTCCTGCCGCAGTAGGGCGTGGTATTCATTTGTTGTCAGTTTCATTTTCGTTGCCTTCATCATTTCCGAATCGTTCCAGAATTCCCTTGACCACCCTTTGGCCGTCTTCGCTAAGAGGAGCATTGGCTGGCGGCGATCTTGCTGCTTGCTCCTCGGCGGATTGCACCAGTGCTGATAGTTGTCGGAGCGCAGCCAAATCACCAGCGGCTGCTTTGTTGACGAGTTGCTTAATCGCGGCTTCGGGCTTCGTCACGACCTTGCGCTGGCCTTGTGCATTGATGATTACATTTTCGCGTAAAGTTTTTGGTAGGACGGTCGCCATGTTCAATGACCCTTTTGGTCGGCCTTTAGGGTTCCCGGACTGGCCTTTCTTGAATCGAGAGTGCTCAGGAGGACTACCGTACCCACACGAGTGGAATGAGTAGTAAGCAGCTTTTCTTCATCGTTCATTTGAGGCCTCACGTTCAAGCTCGTTGAAGGTTTTCCCGCTGGTGGCGTTGACGGCATGCTGACCGGTGAATGCTTGCCAACGCCGGATGGCGGTGTCCACGTAGAGGGGGTCAACCTCGATTCCGAAGCAGATGCGTCCAGTCCGTTCCGCGGCAATGACCGTGGTCCCACTGCCCAGGAAGGGATCTGGAACAATGCCGTTCCGGGCCGTGCAGTCAAGGATTGCATCGGCGACCAGGGCCACGGGCTTGACCGTTGGGTGCAACTCGAGCAGGTTCCCCGCCTCGGTTTTCCGTGAAAAGGAATTCGCGCCGGGATATTGCCACACGTTGGTCCGATAACGGCCATAATGGCCGAGGTCAACGTTGTTGCGATGCGGAGCCTTCCCGCTCTTGAAGACGAATACCAAGTTCATGTTGGCTTCGATACAAGGACCCCATGCCTCCGTTATCTTTCACCCACACGCACAGATTCTTCAGTTCGGAGCAGTCGTGTTGACCCGCAGCGAGAAGCTCACTTAAATGGCGCCAATCGATACAAATGAAGTAAAGCGATCGGTCGGTGCTGTGGCTGGCTAGAAGGGCGAATACCTTTGAAAGGAAACGCTTAATCTGACGCGCAGTCATTTTCCCCGAGGCCATTTGGAATCCCCTGTGATGGATCTTGCCGAGGCCTGTGACGTGGCCTGCGATCGGCACGTTGTAAGGCGGGTCGGCAAAGATCATTGTTGCCCGGTTGCCTTGAAGCAGAGCGCCATAGATGTCCCCGTCGAGTGCGTTCCCGCAAACGACGCGGTTCCGACCAAGCGTCCAGAGGTCACCACCGCGGCTGACCCGGAGATTCTCAGGTACCTCGGGCGGAGCGTCGGCAGGGTCCTCCTGGGCGTCATGCGCAGGAGCCAGGCCTTCGACCATGAAATCGATTTCGCCCATTTCAAATCCTGTGACCTCGACGCTGAAATTGAGATCAATTTCGGAAAGTATCTTGAGTTTCTCCGCCAACAGTTGTTCATCCCACGCTGCATTTTCAGTCAAGCGATTGTCGGCGATCATGAAAGCGCATACTTGGTGTTCGGTAAAATGGTCAACCATAATTGTGGGGATTTGAGTCAACCCCAAAGAATGAGCTGCGAGCATTCGACCGTGACCAGCCAGCAATTTCCCCTGCGCATCGATCAGAATGGGCACGATGAAACCGAACGGCTGAATGCTCAGCGCGATCTGCTGAATCTGTTTTTTGGAATGGAAACGAGGGTTGCACGGATCGAGTTTCAATTCGGGCAGGCTTCGTTAGACGATCGACAATGGACGAACAGTATGTGCAGGCACTTTTTGATTGATTTGTTTTTGGGTAAGTTGAGTCATTCGAAGTCCTCATTGCGCGAGCCTTTTGCATTTGGCCCGGCTGGTCCTTAATATAGGGGCACTCGGCCTGTATGCCGATTAAAAAAAGGGGAATATTTTTAGGTCGGAAATTGTAAGGTATTGAGGCGAGGGAAGAGGTGTGAGTCACACGGTTATCGACTTCGCCCATGCTTGCCTGCGCGCTCTATGGCGAGTCATTTCAATCTCGAGGCGTTCTACCCAGGCCGGGACTTGCATCATGTTCGCGGCATACGCTGCGTTCAGTAACGTCTTGAACGGATCGTATCGTTTCTTTCCTGTTGAAGCGTCAAACCAGCCGATGAGATAGAGTGCAAATTGTACCTGCGGATTTGGGCTGTTCGTTTTCTGCCTCACCAAGCGGGTCTTTGCGAGGATGGCGCGAACTGTCTTAGCAGTCTTCCACAATTTTTCAGCCGTAAGGGAGAATAGGTCGGGGCCGGCTCCCTTGGTCTCTCTGAAATATACTGATGCGCGCTCGCGTAATTCCTTTATCCTCAAGGAACCTCGATTTTCTGGGCCAACTTATCGCAATGCAAGGCTAATAGTTTCAGCTCGCGTGAGCCGTCCTTTAATGGCGGGTCTTTCTTGGGCAATTGGATAATTGTCTGTATTCCGCATTCTAGAAGCGCCCGCAATACCTGTGAAGTGTGAGTGGGCTGAATCTTCCACCCAGAATAGAATGACGGCTTCTTAATCCGTTTGCCACGACGGATATCGTAGATCTTATTTAGCAAGGGATGCGGCTTGGCATAAATATTGGATGCGTGATGAGCTAAGCTGCTTGTGATGATCGTTTCCGCTGCTGGTCTCGCTGCCGATTCGCTTTCTATGTCTTGGAGCCCAAATTTGGCGTCAGGCAGTTCGTAAGCCTTTCGAAACGCGTCGAGGGTGGCTAGGAAGTCATCCAAGACCAATCCCCTGTGCTTATTTGGGCCCTTTCTTAGTTGGACCTGTCCCGCAGTCTTCAATGCGAGTCTCGATTTTCCAAGCTTGGGCTTTTGGATCGATTTTCCTCTTGACTGTTCGACATCAGCAAGCGTCCATTGTAGCAAGCTCTTATGTCGGCAGATCAGACAGTTCGTCTAACTCAACTCTGCAAAATGAAGAAGAGGGAACTGTGGGTCCTCTGAAAGCACCTTTTTAAACGGACTGCTCCGCCTCGAATCCGACGCGAACTGCTCATTCGGATTTTGACCTTCCGGATGCAGGAGCAAGTTCATGGCGGTTTGAGGGTCGAGACCCGAAAGCGCCTTCGCGAACTAGCCCGACAATTCTCGATCAATCCTGATGCGGAAATACAGGGCATAAGCCGCATCAAATACGGGCTTGACTGGCGCCAGATTAGCTTGCCCTGTCGCGCAGCCTAAGTCAGCATCACCCTACTCCTGCTCGATCCCATTTTCATTCTTGGTTGTGGCCCTGAAAGAACCATGACTTACTCGTGACGAAGTGCTTCCATGGGATCGACGTTGGCTGCGCGGCGGGCGGGGATGTAACTGGCCACAAGAGCCACGGCGATGAGAATTAGCGAGACGATGATGAAAGTGAGCGGGTCGGTGGGCCTGACGTCAAAAAGCAGGCTCGACATGAACCGTGTAAGGGCGAGCGCGCCCGCAATGCCAATGATCACGCCAATCAAAGCAAGTTTCAGGCCCTGGCCGATGACCATGCTCAGCACATCACCTTTCTCCGCTCCCAACGCCATGCGGATGCCGATTTCGTGTGTACGGGTCGCAACGGAGTATTGGATCAAGCCAAAGATCCCGATGGCGGCCATCAGAAGAGCCACGCCAGAAAATGTGATCAGAAGTGAGGTCTGGAAATCGCGCTGGCCCAAAAAGGATCCGAGCCGATCCTCCAGTGTTGCCACGTTATAAACTGGTACTTGCTTGTCCACTTGACGCACTGCCGTTCTAATGTCCCCAGTCATCTGCAGCGGGTCGCCCGCAGAGGTCCGAACGAGAAGGGTTTCAAGCCGGGAAGGATCCTGTGCCAGCGGGACGAACATCTGGGGAACAGGCTCCTTTTCAAGGTCTTGCCGATGCATATTTCCGACAACTCCAACCACTTTAAACCACCCGCTAGTGCTATCCGGAGGGCCGAGTTTAAACCTCTTGGCCAAGGGGGTCTGCCCAGGCCAAAGGCGGTCCGCCATAATACTATTGACTATGGTTACTTTCGGAGAATCCGGCCCATCCGCTTCGGAAAAGAAGCGACCCCTCAGTAACGGCGTTTCCAGCGTCTTGAACAAACTTGCACTGACCTCATC
>JBJKQZ010000451.1:0-6755 GCA_046704865.1 Terriglobia bacterium | reverse complement strand
CCAACGTGGTATCCTTCCCTGGATAATCCCAGTGCAGACGCTTACAGATTCGAGTACTGGCTGGGTCAGGACTTGCGGGCTTTGAAGATACGATGGCCCAATGTAAAGGAAGTTTTCATCTCGAGCCGTATCTATGCCGGTTATGCTACAACGATGCAGAACCCGGAACCCTACGCTTATGAATACGGCTTCGGCGTGAAGGGACTGATTAACGCCCAAATTGTCCAACGTGAGACAGGCACCATCGATCCCCTGGGCGGCGATCTGCTGACGGCAGTCCCATGGGTCGCGTGGGGGCCATACCTGTGGGGAAGCGGCAGCAACAATCCCGCTGGATCAACCGCTCTGAGTTGGACTCCAAGTGATTTCACATCCGACGGCACGCACCCCAGCCCATCTGGCGTAACTCAAGTGGGGACTGCGCTGCTGAATTACTTTCTCAATTCGCCCTACACAGCATGGTTCCGAGGTCAGTAAACGGCGTCGCACTGGACTCGAACACTGCCTTGGAAGGGACGACGCAACTTGCCAATAGGATGAAGCTTAGTACCGGATTAGAGTGAGGATCTCAATCGATAAAGGGCCGGCGCTCGCTTGATGCTTTCCCTTCGAGTCTCCAGCCCCTCGGAGTAATGTGGCTGAGGCGTTGGCACTGGCATTCTTCTGCCAGCATGTCTGTGTCCATCAGTTAATTAATTTGCGCTTTTGTATCCGTCTTATTGAAGTCTGAACCAGGCGGTAAACGGCGACTGGAGATAAAATGTGAGCAACCCGTACGGCTCAATCGTATCTCCAACAACCCCGGCAATCTTTTCGACTCCAGACGGCGAGGGGTGAGTGCCATCGAACCGGAAATCCTGAAGAGTCCAGGTTAGCCCATCCGAACGAGGAATCTGACCTGATGCCCATAGGTAAGGGCCCCATGCCAACCAAGGGGCCGACTGATAGCTGAGATCTCCCGAGGTGGCGTCCACTTTCCCCGTGGCAACCTGATTGATTTGCGCCTCTATCAGCCACTTGGTGGCAAAACCGTATTCGTATGCGTAAGGCTCGGGGTTGAGTTGCGTTCGCGCATACACCCCATAGACACGACAGTGCAGAAAGGCCTGCTTTAGATTGGGATATCGGGATTTCCAGTAACGGATCACTTGTCCCATCAAATTCTCATAATGACACGCGTCGACTTTGGAAGAAGGTGAACACACGGTTGAAGGGCTGAGAGATTTATAGCCACTGGGAGCAGGATATGCGTCGGCGTCTTCCCAAAGGATCACCTGCACCTGCGCCTCAGAAAGCCCAAACGGGGTAAGCCAGTTGTCCCGGCAATTACTGTAACTTCCATACGCGTCATTAACCCAAGCCCTTGTGGTGTGTCCAGAAATCGCACAATCAACAATCACCAGATGCTGCTTGTCTACTCCCACGTTTTGGTAGGCTTGTCCCAAAAACGAATTGGGAGTGCATGCCTGCACCCAGGTCCTGATCGTCCCACTTGAGCCCGTCGTGGTCGGGTTAAGTTGACAAAGGCCAAGGGTCCAGTTGCTCATTCCAAAACCCAGAACTACGATCTTCCCTTGAGCACTGGGCCTGCCACTGGTATCAAGCGGAAGCACCCTGCTAAGGAACTTCATCCCGTCCGTCGCGTGGGCTGCGGGCATTTCATTCGACCCCGGATAAAGGAATCCCTGGTATTTGCCCAGGTACAGATTTCCGGGTTTGAAGTCAATAAGCGGCACAGCACGAAAAGTTTGTGACCAGCTTGCGGGTGCTGCGAGACATGCAAGCGCGAAAACCGCAAAGCACCTGTAGAGAAGCTTGGAGGAACCCTTCATTTTCACCCCCGTTCGAAAACTGTTTTGCCTTATTCTATAACATCAATGGCAAATAAGAGGCCGCGAAGCGGGGAATCTTGATGTGTAATTACTTCCCGAACCGTCTGGCAGGTTGAGTAAATCCGCTAAATACAACTTAATTTTTATTATCTGCCATTCGTCGAATTGCTCCCCGCTGCAAGCACAATGTTTCCTGATTGCATCATGGCTCAACGGAATCGAGGATGCAGGAAATCTTTGTGTGCTTTGGTTAAAGCGCCCTGCGACACTTTTCTATCCTACCTGGGATCTGAGTAAGTTCCCCCCCTTCTTTTTCCTGCCTTTGCCGGTCTTTCGGTTCCTAATATCCGACACTCGCTCTTCCGGAAATTCCACCTCGCCCTTCTCTATCAAATCACAATCGTCCTCATCGGACTGTTGCCACTTCTATAGGCTGTCTGAAGACAGATGATCCGAACCTTACGGGAAATACTTCAGGAAGGTGTAGGTTACATAACCCCACTCAAGCTTCACGGGATTGAAAGTATAGTCGTAGTTTCCCCTGCCGACGCGAATCCATTCGAATTACGGGGATACATGGGGATGCGTTGCCGTAAGCCATCGTCACGCTGGCTAAGAGTCCCGGTAGCACGGATCTAAGCGGTCGACTGGGTGGCTATAAAAGGAAGGATGATAGGTGGGAAAGAATCAGGCGGCAAGATTCTCGAGACGAGAGCAATTGATCGTTCCGCAAAACACAGACCGCAAAGTCACTTCTGGTTCAACGGTGGGGCTCGCTCGTGACTTCAGACTGGTGGCCGAGAAAGGCCTGGCTTGATAACTCATTAGAAACTCGGCGAACAATAGCATGTCGCTAGAACAGTTGCTGCACGTCAGTGATGCTTATCCGCTCATAGTCCGGAATCACCCAATCCGCGCCGGCGGCTTCAAGTTTTTCTCTCCGCCCGTCTGAAGCGATCCCCAGGCATTTCATCCCGGCGGATTTTGCAGCCATCACCCCGGAAACCGCGTCTTCTACCACCAGGAGGTCCTGCGGAACAAGTTTCAAGCGGTCCGCCGCCTGCATAAAAATTTCTGGATCAGGCTTCCCTTTGGTGACGTCATTCCCCGTCACCACCGCAGTAAATTTTTTTAGTATTCCCAGGCGCGCCAAGATATCATGCGCGCGCACCGAACTCGCGCTGGTTGCAACTGCCATACTCATGCCAGCCTTCTCCAGCATGTCCAGGAATTCTACTGCCCCGGAAATCGTCAGCAGGTCGCTTGAGGACTCCTGGTAAATCGCGTTCTTCCGCTTCCCGTACTCCCTGATTTGATCCGCCGGCAAATCACCCAGAAAGTGCCGAAGTATTTCCTCGCGCTTTCTCCCGTCCAGAACAAAGTCGAGTTCCTCTTCCGTAACGGCCATGTTCACCGACGCAAGAAATTGCGCCCACACTTTTTTGTGGAGAGGGTGGCTGTTAATCAGCACTCCGTCCATATCAAAAATAACACCTTTCAACATACTCCCTTTCCTCAGGCAAAAATCTCAATCGAGACCAGGCCAGGTCCTCTGCGCCAGATCATAGTTCGCCAGCGTCCCAATGTCGAGGATGTAATCTGAAATCGCGAAAGCAAACATATTCCCGGCCAGCCGTGGCAGCACATCGAATCCAAGATCAGCAGGCAAGTTCTCCGGAATTGCGTCGAGTAAAGCTGGTCCCGCAATCATCAGCCCGGAAAATGCCAGGCGGCCCACCGGTGTTTTGGGTTTCTCGATAAACCGCTCGATCCTGCTCTCAGCATCTACTTGCATAATGCCGCAGCGTTCGGGGTCGGGAACCTTGTACCCGCCAAGCGTGGCAATCCCCCGATGTTCCAAATGAAATTGCATCATCTGCGACAGGTTGGCGCGCGTGAGGACGTCTGCATAAAGGACCCAGAAGCACTGATCGCCCGCCACCCAATCGCGGTTGGCCCGCAGAGTTCCAGCGCTGCCCAGCAGCACCGGCTCCTCCATTACGGCAGTCTTTACGCCATGCTCATGAGTCGACAGGTAGCTGCGAACACGGTCGCCGTGCGTGTGCGTGTTGATCAGCACCTCGTCAATGCCATGCTTGTGGCACAGGCTTAACCAGATGGAGAGCATCGGCATCCCCTGAACAGGTAGCAGACATTTGGGCGTCGAATCAGTCAGGGGGCGCAGGCGGGTTCCAAGACCTGCGGCTAGTAGGAAAGCTTTCATAATGTTTGTTTGCGGTTGCGTCCACTTCCGGGTAAAAGCTGAAGAGGCCTTTTGACGAGAAACCTACCACTCTGAGTTCAACTGCCAGGCCGACCGTTTAGCAACCGTATAGGGAATGAATTGCCAACTGCCTCCCGCGCTCTCGTCGCCATCAATGAAGGGATCATTCACGATCACCTGCGCTCCCCGCGCGTCGAACTGGAAGGTCATTTCGCGGGCGCCGACTGCGGCCAGCGCGCTGCGGACTGCATCCTGGTGCGAGGGCTCACAATAGAGAAGTAAAAAACCGCCACCGCCGGCGCCGGTAATCTTGCCACCCACTGCGCCATTCTCCTTTGCAATGCGGTACAAGGCGTCGATCTGGTCACTTGAGATCTTGCCGGAAATCTTCTTCTTGGCTTGCCAGCCTTCGTCCAGCAGTTGGCCAAAGGTGTGCAGATCTCCATCCTCCAGTGTCATCCGCATGCGGTCGGCCAACGCCGCAATAGCGTGCAGGGATTCGAGCGCCGCGCCGCGGTCTTTCCGCGTCGATTCTTCCTGCTCCTGCAGTATAGTCTGCGACTGATGCGTCGCGCCAGTAAAGAACAGCATCAGGTTCTGTTCAAGTTCACCCAGCAGCGCAGATTCAAGTTCCACCGGCTCTACAGTTACGCCGCCTTCCCTTTCAAACCGGATGTAGTTCAACCCGCCAAACACCGCCGCATATTCGTCCTGTTTCCCCACCGGGTTCCCCAGCACGTTCCGCGCAGTGTGGAAAGCCCGCTCCGCCAGATCGTACTTTGAAAGTGGAAGGTGGAGATAAGCGGACAAGGCCTTAAGCACGTTTACGCAGACGCTCGCTGAGGATCCTAACCCCGTGCCGGGAGGTATTTCCGACGCCAGAAAGAGATCCACGGAAATGTTCTTCCCGAGCTCTTTAACCACCGCCAGGGGTATTTCCAGACCGCTCCGCTCAACACTCATCGCGGCAATATTCTCCCAGGTTTCCAGCGTCCGCAAATCCGATGAGATCACCTGGATCTTCCCATCGCCCCTTTTCCTCAGCACGGTATAAAAGTACTTGTTGATCGCCGTGCTCAGCACGGCCCCTCCAAACTGCTCGTAATATGCCGGCAGGTCAGTTCCACCGCCTCCAAAGCTGATTCGCACAGGGCTACGTGTGATCAACATAAAGAACCTCCTCGAGCGATGTCTCTGCCTCAGCAGGCCATCGGGTATCATCCAGGAACTGAAGCTTCCTGCTGGCTTTTCCCCTCCATGTGCGCGCGATCAGAATCCACAAAGTCTGCAGGATAAGCGACAGGTCCAGAAAAGGTGACCATCGCAGGATGTATTGCAGGTCGTAGTGCGTCTTCTGTTCTGCCGAATGCTCGTTGCGAAATCCGTGGATTTGCGCCAGGCCCGTAATTCCCGGCTTGATTTTCAGACGTTGCCGCTGCCAGTCCGAATAGTGCTTTACCCGATCCGGAGTTTCGGGCCGGGGACCCACCAGGTCCATGTCTCCGCGAAGGACGTTCCACAATTGTGGAAGCTCGGTAAGGCCCAGATCGACAAACATCTTTTGATACGCCGGCATCTGTGGCAGGTGCCGTTCAACATTCAGGCGATACATCCAGAAAGTCTTTCCGTCCTTGCCGCAGTGGATTTCTTTGCGGAACGCCTTGCCTTTCCGAATGGTCAACACGGCTGCAGCCACCAGCATCGCAGGCAGGGCCAGCACCAGCACCAGCGGCGCCACCACAAGATCAGTCAAGCGCCGGATCGCCTGCCCGCCTGCCGGCAGGTCGTACTTGTCGATGGCAATCAGTGGCAGGCCATCGAGTTCAGCCAGCGTCGGACGCGAAATATAAAGTTCGTAAGCCTGAGGGACCACCAGCACCGCGATGCCGAGCCGCTGGCATTGTGCCACCACGTCCAGAGCCTGCCGGGTGGGATTCGCCATCGCTACGATAATCTCGTCAACCTTGTGGCCGGCCAGAAATCCCGCTACGTCCAGCGTCCGCACCCTCTGGATAGATTCTTCCGGCCCAGCCAGCACGCTGTTTTCAAGGTCCGGACACAAATAGCCCACAATCTGCCAGCGCATCTCAGGATGCCGGATAATCTTGGCAGAGAGTTCTCTCGCGATCCTTCCACTTCCAAGGATCACTACTCGACGCAGAGAAGTTCGAAACCGGCGGGACTTGAGGACCTGCCAGGTCAGGCAGCGAATGGCGAGAAAACCCACCAGCGCGAGGATGCCAAAATAGATAAAGACAAGCCGCGAATGGTAAATGCGGGTCAGGTAGCCGTTTGCCAACAGCAGTGCAAGCAGCAGGATCACTCCGACAAACAGATCGGAAAAAACAGAACGGAAAGTCCATCCGCCCTGAAAACCGTCCAGCTTCATCACCAGGGTCAGAAAGCTCCACACCAGAATGGCAGCTAATGCCGTTTCTCCAAACAAGGAAAGACAATCCCGCAATGCAGCCATGCTGATGCTGAACCCATAACGGAACTCGTATGCCACATAAATAGCCGCCAGAATCCACAAAATATCAGCGGCCAGGATCAGAAGTGATATTCCGCGACTTCTTATAAATCCGAATTCACGAGTTGACCTTGACATGACATCTCCTGCAGAGAGAGAGACTATTCGCTAGTGCAAGTTGCAAGACATGCTTTTCTCCGGGCTTGACATGGATGCCTTCACTTCGTTG
>JBJKQZ010000450.1:0-6750 GCA_046704865.1 Terriglobia bacterium | reverse complement strand
CTCGTAATTCGTATTGCTGCCATTAGGGACTACACAGTTGACTCCTGTTGTGCACACGTTGCCCGAGACAGTTCCGCTATTGGCCAGCAGAGTTACCCGAATCTGCTGGTATTTCCCGGGCGGGAGTTGCTTTTGCGCGAGCATATACAAAGTGCCGCAGAAGTTCGGAGTTGCGCTGGGATTGAGGGTCATAAGGTCAACCTGTTTCGGGCTGCCGGTCAGATCAACCAGCGTCTGCCAGCCACTGTCGCCCGTTGCGCTCAGGTTCGCCTCAACCTTGGTGATGGTTACATAAACATGCGCCAACCCCATGCCATTCGGGAGCTGCGAACACGTTGGAGGGTCACTGAGGGAAGTCTGGACGGTTCCGGTGGTTGGATTGCTGGAAGAGGTTGTGCTACCACCGCAACTGATCATGGCGGCAACCGCGAATGATAAGACTAATGAGGCACACAAAAACGCATAAATTTGTACTCGACTTTTCTTCATATTAAGTTCTCCTTGCACAGCATTTCGAGCATGTTGAGATTCAACGCTGATACCTTTTAGCCACGTTCTCTTTCTATGTTGAAGACCGCTCCACCCGTGGCAACCACGCTATACAGAGACAATCGGAGAAAATCTTACAGAATGCACAAAACCTCGTGCAATCCATCGCGTTTATGGTGCCAAATGGCCGCCCTGCAGTACCTTTCGGACTCAGGAACGACATTACCCCCTGCGCTTCCACTTCGGCCAGCGCCAAACTCAAGTGTTAATTCCCCCCGTAACATTTCTAATACACCCGCGGAGGAGTTGGCGCAATAACCGGGCAACTAGTAACTACATGGTAATTTTCTCAGTCGGCTAACATACCGCGCAAAATCTCCTGATCAGGGAATCCAAGCTCGGTCTATTCTTCGCCTGGCGGCCTTGCAAACATATGCATGCCCGACGGGCGAAAGGCAGCGTCGACGGCACACAACTTTCCCGCACATGTTCCGTCACCAAGCATGACAGAAAACAACTGCCTGTCAGCTATCAACGGGATAGCAGCCTTACTGGTTTTGTATCCTAATCACTGAGCATTGGCAGTGGCCGGCCTGTGGCGCAGATCAACAACGGCCGGTTGGCCCGCGGCAGCACCAGTCGCGCTGGCACTCGTCTGAGGCGCCGTCGCGGTGTTTGCAGCCGACATCTGGCTTCCCTGGTATTTGGGCGCACTGACGTACCCATGCATGTGATTCTTGCTGATGCTATTGATCACAAGCTGCATGGGCTGCCCGGTCTCTTCAGTATAAAAGACCACCGGCTCATACACATTGATATGTTTCTTCACCAATTCCCTGTCATTTACAATCACGTGAAGATCGCAGAACTGGTGTTTTGCGTTGGTCTTCCGGAGCGACACTTCAATGGGCCCCACGCGCTCAAAATGCTTGGCCTTGAACATGTCAAACTCGTAGTAGTTTCGCTCGCCCTTCTTTTCCAATTCAACCAATTCGGCGTGGGTCTTGGCGATGGAGCCATTCAGTTCATTCCGGGTTGAGTCCAGGTTGCCCTGCAACTCTGACCTTGTATTCTGAAGATCCTGCTGGGTTGAATCGATGGCCTTCTGATGAGCAGCAAGTTCAGCCTGCACCTGCTTCCATCGAGGATCATCCCTATTCACAACCTTGTTCGCCGCGACCCTATGGTACGCATGGGCGCGCCGAAGCGCCGCCTCGTGGGCAGCCTTTTGAACCCTTTCCTGCTCTGCCTGCGCCGCTTGCTGTGTCTGCAGAGTGTTCAACTCAGACGAAAGCGATTGGACCTGCCCTTTCGTCTGCGTTAATGAGGCCGTCAACTCCTCATTTCGAGCGGACAACTGGTTTGCCACTTTCTGCTGCTGCACAATGAACCCCACGGCAACCGCTGCAAAGCAGAGAAATACAACCACCCCCACCCACAGCGGGCTGACAGACCTGCGGGGAGTTTCATTGACATTCCCGGTCTCATTCTGATTCGTATTTTCTTCCATAATTTGGTCCCTCAACCGGATTGCTGGAAAACAACCGCGACGAGGTCATCACGAGTCAGTCGAGCGGCCCAATTACCCTGTTCGGTACACCAGAGAATTGACCTTTCGAAAAACACCCTCTATTAATGACTTCGTCGAACTGGTCCCTGCAATCACCTGAATCAAGAGTCGCCTGTGGCACTCACAGCACAAGGCGCCACAATGGCTATAAGCAAGCCGCATGCCATTGAGGGTCTCCGCTAACCCAATTTTTATCAATTGTTTAATGGATTATCAGAAGACTCTAATGAAAAGGAATGACGAACAGATTTCGGCTAGAAGGAAAAATTTCCATAGTTAGGCATGGTAGCCCGTCCCGAAGGTTTCAGCCATCATAAGCATCGAACCACAATAGTTTTTTGAAGTTCCCAGGGCAGAAGTCCGGAACAACCAAACTTCGCCTCAGAAATTAGCAACCTTACGAGACAGATCTCGAGCCAATCCATCAGAATGGTCAGGCGACTTCTGATGGAATTTCAACCGGAACCCAACCTCGATCTCGGGCTGCCCGATAGATTGCCTGCATGGTGGCAACGTCGCGAAGCCCTTCCATGCCATCTGGCTCCGGGTCACGACCTCGACGGACACTGTCAGCAAAAGCGTCCAGTTCCAAGGCAAACTCATCCATAACCTTGAATCGCTTTTCAAACCACCGGCCGCCAACTTTTCCGAACAGCCGCCTTTCCTCATCGAACGCAAATGCAGGATCAAGCGCCGCCCACCCCTTTTCCCCAAAGACCTTGATGAAATTTGCCTGCGCAGCGCCAAAGCTTGAACTTCCTTGCACGAGAAGGGCCCCAGGAAACTTCAATTGGAAGCTGATACTTTCTTCAACACTGTTGTACCGAGCCGGGTCAGTAGTCCAACTGTAGGCGCTGGCTTCAATCGGCTCTTTGCCCGTGAGCCACCGGATTGTGTTTATGCAATAAACGCCAAGATCCACCAGGGAACCACCGCCCGCCGTTTTGTGGTCAAAGTGCCATGCAGGAGCCTTCCTGTGGGGTGGAAGGAAAATGGTGAATGCCGAATGGATGAGTTTCAGGTTCCCCAATTTTCCAGTACTGACCAGCTACTTGAGACCAATGCTCGCTGGCTCGAAAAATTTCCTGTAGGCAATCATCAGCCTCACCTTGTTCTGCCGGCACGAGTTAACCATCTGGATGCACTCTTCGACAGAGGTTGCCATAGGCTTCTCGCAGAGCACATGTCGTCCGGATTCTGCCGCTCGCACAGAAAACCGAGCGTGGCTACCGTTGTCCGTAGCTATGAAAACCGCATCAACGTCAGGGTTTGCAAGACATTGGTCATATTCGTCGTAGGTGTAGGAATTGTTCGCTCCATACCCGGCAGCCAGGCGCCTGGCTTTCTTTAAATCACCGCTCACAACGGCAACAAGCCTGGCCTTCTTGCTGTGACGAAAAGCAGGCAGAACAGCGTTCTGTGAAATTCTTCCAAGTCCTACGACGGCAAATCCAACTCTTTTGTTATTTGGCATTTATCGCTCCTGTATGGAATGAGAGAGATTCTACAACAGTCTCATCCCCACGTCCCGAATCATTGTCATTCGGAGAGTACCTGGAATGAGGAATAGGGTGCAACGATTAAGCCTCAGCATCAGAAATCCTGCGTTCGTATTCGGCTTGACTTTTAGTTACGAAGGGCTAAATTAGTAGCAGGAGGCACAGAGGTCGATGTGCTGTACGCCGGTTCGGGGTTCAAAATTCCGGTGTCAAGCCACTACAGTTCAAGCTGCTAGCTATTTTCCTAACCGAACCATAGGGCCAAGGTTTTACTCTTGCGGTCGATGTCTCCGTCTGCTGGATCCGACGGTATGAGGAGGGTCCCATGTTTCAAATGATCAATGAAGAAAAGCCCACTGCCGAAGACCGGAAAATGATGTGGATTAAAGTAGGGCTGTTCATTGTTCTGTGTGGCGCATTGGGCGGAGTCGTGTATTTCTTCGCCACTACACCTTTTGGAAAGTGATCAGAGATGAGGCAGTGGAAACCGCTCGTGCACAAGGTGGAGTGCATCCTTGGGCGTGCGAATTTCTCCTTCTAGCTGTGCGTCTTCCACGGCCTGGAGGATCTGTTTGAAAAGCGGTCCTGGCGTATAACCATCACGGATAAGGTCTTCTCCATTAATGAGGCGGGAAGGCCTGATTTCCTTTTCCGGGATTTCCCCCAGCATTTCATACGCAAGGTTGTAGTTATCCAGCTTTCCATGGCTGGCCGTGCAATCCAATCGATGCAATTCCAGGTGTTCAGGAAATCCATCCATCCGAAGGAAGCGAATTTTTGTTGACCGCTTCATCTGCGGGAAATCCTTAAATCGCAAGTGGTGACGGACCAGTTCGACCACACGCTCCGTTTCATGGGTGGAAAGCCTGAGCCGCCTGCAGATATCCTCTGCCATTCTGGCGCCCACCTCAACGTGATTGTCAAAGCGGATGCGCTCCCGAATAGTAAAAGTGCGGGGCTTGCCTACGTCGTGCAGCAAGACACCAAGCGCCAGGGTAGGTGTCGGCATTTTGAGCCCGTCGAGCATCATGAGGGTGTGTATCCAAACATCGCCTTCTGGATGAAACTCCGGAGGCTGCTCCACACCTTGCATTGCTTTAACCTCCGGCAGAACCTGCTTGAGCAGGTCTGTGCCGTCCAGCAATTCGAAACCACGCCGGGCATGTCCTTCGGTAAGGATCTTCAGGATTTCATCCCGAATGCGTTCCGCGCTAACCATGCGAATTTCGCCCGCCAAATCACGAATGGCTTCCACCGCCCCGGCATCCAGTTCAAAGCTGAAACGCGCCGCAAAACGGACCGCGCGAAGCATCCTCAAGCGATCTTCGCTGAACCGTTTGCGGGGATCTCCGATGGTGCGCACCCGGCGCCCCCGTATGTCTGCCTGACCACCAACATAATCAAATACTTAGTTCTCAATGGGGTCAAATAGCATACCGTTGATGGTAAAGTCCCGTCGTCGAACGTCTTCCTCAGCAGATTTTGCGTATTCGACGTGCACGGGATGACGACCGTCTGCATAGACACCGTCACTCCTGAATGTTGCAACCTCGACGTTTCCTTTTTCGCCGGGAACAATGACTACGCCGAACTGAGCGCCCACCGTAAGGCTCCCTGGAAACATCTCAATCACCTGTGCTGGCAGCGCCGAGGTTGCAACATCGAAATCCTTCGGTTCTCGGTCCATCACAATGTCGCGCACGCATCCACCCACAAAGTAAGCTGCAAACCCAGCCTCCCGTAATCGCTGGACAATTTGAGTTGCGGCCTGGCGAGTCTCTTCCATGAAATCTCTTCAACCGGGTTTCGAAAATTGTATCTTTAATGCGAACTCCGGAACTAATTGTCCACACACAGTACCATGAATCATTTCTTTTCGCGGTCAAGTGACCTTGCCAGGCGCAGAGCGTTGAATCCGTAACGCCCGCGAAGCTGGTCCGCCGCTCGCAGAACACGGTCAAGCTTTTCATGCCTGGCCGATTTAAATAAATCCAACTGGAAGGTCGATTTAGTCAGGTTCGACGCCCGCACGCCGACCAGCCTGATCTTCTCTTTGTGGTCCCAGGCATTGGTGAACATCCTCAGGACATTCTCGAAAATGACGGAATCCAGATGGGTCGGTTCTTCGAGAGTTGTGTCTCGCGTAATTGTGTTGAAACGATGATTCCGGAGTTTCAGGCCCACGGTGCGCGCAAATAAATGGTGCTCGCGAAGACGTCCTCCAACAAGCTGCGAAAGATAAGAGAGCGTTCGTTCCAGTTCCTCGACATCTGCCGTGTCTACTGGGAACGTGGTTTCATGGCTTACTGACTTTGGCTCTTCTTCGTAAGTGTAAGCCTCGATGTCTTCGCCCCGCGATTTTGTATAAAGCCATTCGCCATATTTGCCAAACCTTTGTTTGAGCTGTTCGGCCCCATACGTCTGCAAGTCGCCGATCGTTGCAATACCCAGCGACAGAAGCTCGGGTTCCGTAACTTTTCCGATGCCCGGCATGCGACGAATCGGCAGCGGCGCAAGAAATGCCGCCTCACAGCCCGGAAGTACGCACAACAGCCCGTGAGGTTTGGCCTGATCGGAAGCAATCTTTGACACCAGGTGTGAGGTTGAAGCTCCCACCGAACAGTTCAGGCCCGTGCGCCGTTTGACCGTGCGAATCAAGCGGTCGCCTGCGCTTATCATTCCTCCATGCAGGCGCTCGGAACCGGTCAGGTCAAGGTAGGCTTCGTCAATTGAAACCATTTCGATTACTGGTGTGAATTGCTGGAAGATACTGTAAATCTTTTCCGAATATTCGCCGTATTTTGCGCGATGCCCACGCAGGAAGATCGCATGGGGACAAAGTTTCTTCGCCGTCCGGATCGGCATGGCCGAATGCACGCCAAACTTGCGCGCTTCATAGCTCGCTGCAGCTACAACGCCGCGGCCTTCCGGGTCGGCGCCGACGACAACCGCCTTGCCCTTCAGCGAGGGGTCTGCCAGTTCTTCCACAGAGACAAAGAACGCGTCCATATCAACATGGAGGATCTGGCGAAGCATATTGATCAGCCTGACTTGCGCGCGCAGATCACGCGTGGAATGCCGGCAAGGTCCGGACGAGCCTCCTGCTCTTCCCAACCAGCACACAGCAACTGCAGGACAGCATCTTTCTTATTGTAGCCAATCTCCGCTATGACAAAACCGCCGGGCTTAAGG
>JBJKQZ010000449.1:0-4332 GCA_046704865.1 Terriglobia bacterium | reverse complement strand
ATTATTGACGCGAAACAGAGTTCATTGAGACCTTTCCCTAACTGGGATTAAATTGTGAACAGAGGGCCCTCAGGGCCGGGTATTAGCATGGCTGATGTGGAAAAATTCAGGGAGTGTTCGCTCTACGTGGTCCAGTACGTGCCGGACATTGTACGGGGCGAATTCCTGAATATTGGATTGTTCCTTTTCAGTCCTGAGGAGAATTACCTGGGTTGCCTCTTCACCGATGACTTCCGCCGCATCAAGCGATTCCATCCGCAGGCTGACCTAGAGTTCCTGCGTGAGCTGCAGCAGGATTTTGAACAGCAGATTGATGAACACAGTGACAGTCTGGAATCCTATTTGAGCTGGATGGAGCAGTCTTTTTCGAATCTGGTGCAACTTGCCCCTGTCAGAGCCTGCCTGCTTCGGGACCCGGCGGTGGAAATCCATGATCTTTTCAATCGTTATGTCGGACCGCGCGTTGAAGGTCCACTTCCTATTGACACTCGCGTACGGATCAAGCAGCGCCTGCGGCTTTCTTTTGTCCGTGCAGGCGTCTGGGGCCTGCCGCAATTTGAGCGAAACATTCGGGCGTCTAGCTGGACGCAGCCGAATGATCCTTTCACTTTTGATTTCGGGTACCGTCCGGTGGAGATTGCGGGGAAGTCAAACGGCCACATCAAGCTCATTCATACACTTTCGCTCAAGCGTGATGTCGAACTCGCCAAAGTCCTGGTCTACACCATGGACCATATTCGCCGCAGCGACCCTGCCGAACTGACGGCAGTGGTTGAAGGCATTCCAACAAAGGACGATGAAGCCGCTACCCTTTCTCAAAATATCCTGAAGGAAGCCGGGATTGCCATTCAACCAGTTGAATTTGCCGACCAGTACGCCATGTCCATCCGGCAAGAGCTGTTGATATAACTTTCCAGTGCTTTCAATGAAGAAGACTCTTCATGTTGAATGCTATGCGGGATATAAGGCTGATGAGCGCCCTCTTCGCTTTCGTGCGGAGGGCATGGATTCCCGGGTCTTTGAGGTGATGGAGGTTCTCGACCAGTGGTACGGTATCGGTTACCATTGTTTCAAGCTGCGCGCCGACGACGGCAACACTTATATTCTCCGCCACAACGAAGACGAGGATGAATGGGTTCTTGACTCGTTCCGCCGCACCAGCCCATAAAGCAGCCCTGTTTCATGACAATCTTTGTGACTCATGGTTAAATAAATCAGTACGATGCTCTAAGGTCGTGCCATAAACCTTCCGGAGATCTCCCCACTGAGATGCGTAAGGGCGAGTTCATTATTTCGACAATGCTGGCCTTGCTGGGTTTTCTGCTTGTTCTGGGTCTCCAGCGTGATTGGAAACCGTCCAGCCTGAAGAATGCTGCGGCCTCAGCGGAACAGTATGTCCTTGGCAAATCCAGCCCGCACGGTGGTTACCCGGACATTCCTGGATTCGAGCGAATCGAGACTTTCACCATTGACCGCCAATACCGTGCAGCGCTTTACAGGTCGAATTCGGTCAGCCTGGGGTTCGCCCCGGGGCGGCTGGTTATTTACAACGATGAAGACCAGATTGCATATCAGGTGGACACTCTGGAGGGAGCACGGGAGGCGTGGACCGCACTCTATGATTTTGCAGGGCGCCAGGGGCTACCGGCAAAAAACAGCAGGCCGCGTCCCGTGTACCTTCGCGATCTTACCGATAACCGCAAACCCGATCTGGTCGTGGGACTTTATTCGGGAGGTAACCGCTGCTGCACCACTGTGAACGTCCTGGAAGTTGACAAGAATTCATTGAACGTTATCGGTCGCATTGAAGGCTTGAACGGTTGGCCTTTTGTGGGTTTGGAAATTCGGAGGATTGGTCCTGACCCCATCCGTGAACTTGTAGCGCATCGGCCGGAAGTGACGGCGTGCGGGCCGCGGGATGACGCTGCTGATGTTATTTCGGTGTATTCCTATGTTGATAGCCAGTACCAAGACCAGACGTCTAAATTCACCGATTTCCTTCAGGGAGCCTTGAGGGAAAATCTGGCCAAGTGGTCCCGGGAAAAGAACCCTTCCCTCGGCCTGCTGCAGACGCTTGCCGCGCAGTATGCTGTGCTGGGCCAGCCGGACCGGGCCAAGATATTCTTCGCACAAAACCTTGCCCGGTTTCTTCCTCAAATGAAGCAGCAGGGGTTTGAGGGAACAGCCTGCAGGGATGATTTGAACAGCCTGGTAAACCGCCTGGCTGGTTCGCAGGCCCAATGAGACCAGTTACAGAAAGCTCGTACAGCTTCAGGTGTTAGAGCACCGGGTCCTGCCAGTTTTCCAGGCAGTATTTCAGATAGGCCATGAATTGATCAGCGACAGCGCCGTCGATGATCCTGTGGTCGAAGGTCAGCATCAAATATGCCATTGAGCGGATGGCGATCGCATCATCGCGGACGACCGGCCGCTTCTCGATGACTCCAACACCCAGAATGGCGACCTGAGGCTGATTGATAATGGGTGTTCCAAACAGGCTGCCGAAGATTCCGGGATTCGTCAGTGTAAAAGTTCCTTCCTGGACCTCATCAACGTTCAATTTCTTTGACCGTGCGCGCGTGGCAAGGTCTTGAACAGCTCGGGCCATGTCCGGGAAACTCTTCTCTTCCGCGTGCTTGATGACGGGGACAATCAGTCCGGTCTCCAGCGCGACGGCTATTCCCAGGTTGATCGCCTGCTTGTAAACAATGTTTGTTCCTTCAAGAGATGAATTGAAAATTGGGAACTTCTTGATCGCCTCAACTGCTGCTCTTGCGATGAACGGAGTATAGGTCAACTTCAGACCTTGTTGCCTCTCAAACTCCCCGGCCATTGTCTCCCGCATTTTCACGATCCGAGTCATCTCTACTTCAAACACGGTTGTTACATGAGCCGAGGTCTTTTTGCTGGCTATCATGTGTTCGGCAATCAGTCGACGCTGGGGCGTCATTGCAGCCACATGAGTTGGGCCCGTAAATGTAATTGTTTGCCCGAGAGAAGTGGGCGGCGGCGCCGAAACCTGCGGTAAGGCAGGTTGAGCTTCTATGGCGGATGGCCTGTTTTCAAGGTATCCAAGAATGTCCTTCTTGCTGATTCTACCGCCCAGGCCTGTTCCCCTAACCCGAGAGAGGTCTACATTGTGCTCACGGGCAATGCGCCGGACAAGCGGCGAGCTGCGTATCTTTTCACCCGGATGAAATGCTTCTCCGGAAGCTATCTCGACGGCAGACGTGGCTTCCGCCACAGCCGGAGCAGAAGCCGCCTGGCCTGCAGTATCGCCCTTTGGCGGGGGTGCCACGGTTGTTTCTGACGAGTCATCCGGCGCCTCGGCCGGGCCTTGTTTGTCGATAACGGCAACCACTGTATTCACTGCTACGGTTTCGTTTTCCGCTGCCAGAATTTGGGCCAGGACTCCCGCGGCCGGGGAGGGAATTTCTGCATCCACTTTGTCCGTAGTGATTTCAAACAGCGGCTCGTCGCGCTCGACGTGATCACCTGGCTTCTTCAGCCATTTGATGATTGTCCCTTCCGCAACACTCTCGCCCATCTGGGGCATCACTACATTGGTCGGCATCACTTTCCTCGCAGCAAGCTCCTGTTCAGACAGCCTATTACCAGTCCGGTTGATGCAAGTCTCAACTTTGGATTGCACAACTCCATTTTGTAAGCAAGCCAGGGTTCAACGAATCGGGCTGCCAAAAGTTTCGGCACTGCATGAGTTTTAAATGTGACCCGCAATCTCAGCATTTTTTAAGGGCAGATCTAATAGGCTGCAAGCTGCCGCGCTGCATCTGCAACCCGTTGAACGTTCGGCAGAAAATAATCTTCAAGCGGCGGCGAAAATGGAACCGGAGTATCCAGTGCCGTGATTCTCACGATTGGGCCATCCAGATCTTCGAAGGCCTTTTCGGCGATCACCGCTGCAAGTTCGCCGGCCATGCCGCCAATCCGCGTATCCTCATGCAGCAGGACTACCTTGCCGCACTTGCGCACGCTGGACAGCACGCACTGCTCATCGTACGGCAACAGGGTTCGGAGGTCAACGACCTCCAGGGATATGCCGTCTCGGGCGAGCAGTTCCGCGGCTTCGAGCGCGGTCCAGACCATCGCTCCATATGTGATGACGACGATGTCATTCCCTTCAAGTCTGACCGCGGCCTTGCCCAGCGGCACAGTGTAGTCTTCACTGGGTATCTCATCCTTGATCCTGCGGTAAAGGTACTTGTGCTCGAAAAAAATGACAGGATTGTCGTCGCGGATCGATGCCTTGATCAGGCCTTTGGCGTCGTACGCAGTTGCGGGGGCCACCACTTTTAGCCCCGGTGCGTGCAC
>JBJKQZ010000448.1:0-4715 GCA_046704865.1 Terriglobia bacterium | reverse complement strand
CACTACCGCTGCCGAGAAACCGTTACCAGCACACCACCAGCAGAGAACATTTCTGGAACTTCCGCCGGGCATGTGGTGTCTACATGGTTAGCAAGAGTAAAGCGCAAAAGCGACAAGGTCCTTTTCTCGAACCGAAGATCGACCGGAGGGCAAGAAGGTACCGTAAGACTGCCGGTGAACCCGGCGGTGCGGGACGTTCCTGGTAGATCGCGGGCGCCGTATGCGGAGCGCACCATGTCCCGTATGCGGAGGAGTGAACGGGAATACGCTTGCGCACCTGCCATTGACCGTCCCCACCAGGATAGCTGATCACCCACATCGCTGATACCGCGAGGCACGATCGCGCCTCACTAAGGGAGGTGGAAAATGCTGAGTGACACTTTGCTGGATTCGTCTCCGGCCCGGGAACCGGTGCTACACGGCCGGCACTGGCTGATTGCAACTGCCGCAGGCATCGCGGCGTTCTGCCTGGACTGGTTTGGGCTGCCGCTTGTGGAGAACCCGCTGGTGAAAGTCCTGTTCACGCAGACGTCGATATTGTCGGCCGCGTGTTTCCTCTCCGCGCTCATGCTGGCTTACGTGCACGCGGACTCGAAGCACTTGCATCTACGCACGTGGCCGTGGATGGTGCTGACGCTGTTGTTGAACGTGGCCGGCTTCATCTCTTACCTGGTTTACAGCGCGGCAAAGACCCACGACTGGAAGCGCACCACTCTTCCATTGGCTTACATGATCGAGGTGATTGTGGTCGGTGTGATGGTGATTGTTCCGCTGGTCCACACAGAAGCATTGCCGAAAGCGTCGCTGGGCTTTGTATGGATGCCTTCTCCGCCCGCGGCGCCGCCTCGCGCCGCTGCTTCTCCCAGAGTACCGGTCCAGCAGGTGGGCCTGGCGGAATTGGAGAAGGCTCCAACCGTCATTCCATCGACCATTACCATGATCAAAGAACAACCCAGTCCGCCTCCCAACTCCGTGCCCGTGGGAGGTTTGCCGGGCGTCGGATCCGGCGGCCCATCGGACGGAGTGCTGAACACCATTATCGGCATGGGTGCGGTACCGCCGCCGCCCAAGGCAAAGCCTCAAACAATCCAACGTGTTCTGCGGGGCGGGGATGTTGAAGCGGCCAGGCTGATTTACGGCCCCAGACCGGAGTATCCTCAACTTGCCAGGATCGCCCGGATTCAGGGGACCGTGCGGCTGGAAGCTTTGATTGCGACTGACGGCACGATCAAAGGCTTAAAGGTGATCAGCGGCCATCCGCTGCTGATAAAAGCTGCTCTCGAAGCTGTCGAACAATGGCGATATCAACCGACGCTGTTGAACAATCAACCCGTGGAAGTGGAAACCGATATTGATGTGACCTTCACTCTGGGCCAATAGATTGAAGCTTTAAAACTCGTGCGGGGCCGGAGCAGGTGTAGAAGTCCTAAAAAGTCAGGCTGACGTTTAACTCTGCCCTCCGGCCTCATCGAGCGCGAGGCCAATCTCTTCCCACTCGCGCATCATTTCATCCATGTCTCGGCGAAGTTCTTCAATTCTCTTGGAAAGCCGGATGGATTCCTCGGCGCTTTTAAAGTTTGCAAGATCAAGTTCGCAGGAGGCAATCTCCGCCTCCGCACGCGCGATGGCCTCTTCGAGTTCTTCGCCGCGGTCCTGCATACGGCGCAGCAGAATCGGATTCATCCGTTTCACTTGCGGCTGCGGTTCTTTTTGGTCGCCATCGCCGTTGCTGCCGGCAGGAATATCAGGCTCGGGCTGGAGGTCGGATTCAGGTTCCGGCTCGTAAGCGACAGGGGCCCGTTCTTCTTTCTGCCAGCGATAGTCTTCGTAATTCCCAGGATAGTCGCGGACTTCTCCGCCGCCGATTTCAAAGATGCGCGTGGCCAGCTTGTCAATAAAGTAGCGGTCGTGCGAAACAAACACCACGGTGCCGGAGTATTTTTGCAGAGCTTCCAGCAGCACGTCCTTGGCGCGAAGGTCCAGATGGTTGGTGGGCTCATCCAGCAGCATAAAATTCGCCGGACGCAGCAGCATGCGCGCCAGGGCGTAACGGTTGCGCTCTCCGCCGGAAAGCACGCCGATGCGCTTGAACACTTCGTCGTCTGAAAACAGAAAACTCCCCAGCAAAGTGCGCAGTTGCGTCTGGCCGCTCAGCGCAGAAGGCGCCACGCTGCCGATGTCATCGATCAGGCGCGCTTCCGGGTCAAGCGCCTTGTACTGGTCCTGCGCAAAGTAATCCACTTCCACGTTGTGTCCCAGCCGGATTTCACCCGCCGTCAGCGGTTCAACACCGGTCAGCAGCTTGATCAAGGTTGATTTTCCGGCGCCGTTCACACCCACCAGCGCTATGCGGTCGCCCCGGTTGATGACAAGATTCACATCCGCGAACACCTGCTTTTCGCCATAGCTCTTTGCCACGCCGCGAAGCTCCGCCACCATGCGTCCGCTCGCCGGCGGCTGCGGAAAGGAAATGTGAATGGCTTTTTCCTCGGGCGGCAGTTCGATCCGTTCAATCTTTTCCAGTTCTTTGATCCGGCTCTGCACCTGCCGCGCCTTTGTGGCCTGATAGCGGAAGCGATTGATGAATACTTCCAGGTGATGGATTCGTTCCTGCTGGTTCTTGTAGGCGGCTTCGAGCTGCGTTTTCCGGTCTTCCTTCTGCGTAAGGTAGCGGTCATAGTTGCCCGTATAAAACCAGGCGCGACGGTTCCAGATTTCCAGGATTTTGTTCACCGTCACGTCAAGAAAATAGCGGTCATGCGACACCAGAACAAAGGAGTTGGGATAACCTGCAAGATACTGTTCAAGCCAGTTGCGCGCTTCCAGGTCCAGGTGGTTGGTGGGCTCATCCAGCAGCAGCAGGTTCGGTTTGAGCAACAGGAGCTTTGCCAGCGCAATGCGCATCTGCCAGCCGCCGGAAAAATCCTGCGTCGGACGCGCCTGCTCTTCTCGCGAGAATCCCAGGCCGTTCAGGACTGCGCCAACCTGAGCTTCCAGTGAATAACCGTCGCGCTGGTGAAATTCCGTTTCAAGCGCGTGGTAGCGTTCTGCCACCCGCGAATATTCTTCGCCCTCGGGATCAAGCTCCGCCATCTGGTGCGTGAGCGTCTCCATCTCCTTTTCCATGTCGAGCAGGTTCCCGAACACCGAGAGACACTCCTGCAGCACGCTACGGCCCGCAAGCGCCAGACCGTCCTGGGGAAGATATCCCCGCGTGATGCCTTTGGCCGTGGAGAGAGTTCCGGCATCAAGCGTTTCCAGACCGGCCAGCACTTTCAGCAACGTTGACTTGCCCGTGCCGTTGCCGCCCACCAGTCCGACGCGGTCGCCCGGCGTCAGCAGCCAGTCAAGGCCTTCAAACAAGACCTTTGGTCCGAATTGCTTTCCCGCTGATGAAAGTTGAATCATCTCCTCAACTCAAACACGCCGACCCACGCATTGCGCGGATCCATTTGCACACTCTTTAACTATATCAGGCCGGCAGTGTAGGAAACGGGCCCGGCAACCCATCGGCGGCTGCCTACAGATGTTTGCAAAATATAGTGAAGGTTCGCGTTGGTAGCGTCGCCGTCCCGGCGGCAATTTTCAAGGCCGGCAGGATGCCGGCGCTACGAATACTCGTCACTGTGATTTGCAATCCTCAGTAGTAGCGCCTGGTCGTTTGTGCAGAGCACTCTTTTGTGGTTCTCTTCTTGAAGATCAAAGCCGCAGAGTGAAGGAACGGCTTTACTCTCCGCGCTTCAAGATTGACTCTCGCTCTTGCCATACACGCCCTAAGGCCTCATACTCTCTACGCTGGTCAGGACGCCATCTTATCATCTGAATGAATAGCGAGGATTCATGCGCGACGAGCACAATGCATCGCCCCCTGCTTCCCTGAGCCGCGTCCGGCGCATTCAAAAAATGGCGCTGATCCTCCTGCTGTTGAGCGGGGTGATCAACTACGTTGACCGCGCCAGCCTGGCAGTCGGGCTGCCGCTCATCCGGCACGACCTTGGAATTTCCATCGCTCACAGCGGCGTTCTGCTCTCCTCGTTTCTGCTTGTTTACGCTTTCTGCCAATTGCCAGCAGGCGCCGTGGTGGACCGGTTTGGCGCGCGACTGGTGCTTTCCGCGGGCCTTGCCATCTGGTCTGTTGCGCAGGTGCTTGGCGGAATGGTTACGAGTTTCCGGCAGTTTCTGGCTGTGCGCGGATTGCTGGGCGTTGGCGAATCTCCGCAGTACCCCAGTTGCGCCCGGATCGTGACGGACTGGTTCGCGCCGCGCGATCGCGGACTGGCCACCGGCATCTGGAATTGTTCCAGCAGTCTTGGAACGGCCATCGCCGCTCCGTTGCTCACCATTCTCATGCTCCATCTCGGCTGGCGATGGATGTTTATCACCATGGGGATTGCCGGTCTCGCAATGGGCTTCGGTTTTTACACCCTGCATCGCGATCCCAAGCATTTGCGCCTGACGGAGACGGAACGCGAATACCTCTCCAACCAGGAGCATGAAGCGCAGCCCGTGGCGTGGCGCCACTGGAGGCGGCTGTTCGGCTTTGGCACAACATGGGGAATGGTATTCGGCTTTTTCGGGATCGTTTACATGAACTGGCTCTACTTCGCCTGGCTGCCGCAGTATCTTGAAATCCAGTGGCACTTGAGCATCGCGCGAACCGGCTGGGTGGCGGCCATTCCGTTCACGTGTGGAGTTGTGGGCAGCGTCTTCGTGGG
>JBJKQZ010000447.1:0-2625 GCA_046704865.1 Terriglobia bacterium | reverse complement strand
TTTTGCCGAACACAAGCTGGAGCTTGCGCTGCAGGCCCACGAACGCCTGAACAAGATGGGCTTTGAGCGCGGGCAGAACTTTTATGTCGCTTCCCTGTTCCGAACCTTCACCATTCTGGTGCGAATGGGCCGCCGGCCGGAAGCGCAAAAGATGCTCCAGCTTCATCAGAAATACAGCGACCGTGTGCCCAGTATCTCTCTGCAAAGCCCGGCGCTTGAAAAAGGCAAGTATGGCGCCGTGCTGATTCCGGCCACTGCGCCCGTCCGCGTGGCGGGCGGAGCGGCCATGCGGCCGGTCAGCTTCCGTGACATCAGTTCAGAACTGGGCGTCTCGCTGCACGGCGCACAGGAGACGGAAGATTCCGTCGAGGTCAGGGGCGCCGATTACTCGCTGGCCTTTGCCCGGCGCAAACTGCTTCCCCTGCTCGGCACGTCCATTGCGATTGGCGATTACGACGGCGACAATCATCCTGATCTTTACGTTGTGAACCCTGCCGGCCGGAACCAGCTTTTCCATAACAGCACCACAGGAACTTTCCAGGATGTTACGGCCAAGGCCGGAGTCGAGGGCCCGCAGGATTCCGTTTCCGCCACTTTCGCCGACTACGATAACAGTGGAAACAACAGCCTGTTTGTGGTGGGACTCGGCGGCGTGCATCTCTACAAGAACAGCGGTAACGGAACCTTCACGGACGTAACCCAGAAGGCCGGCTTCAAGGCCGATCCGGGGGAAATTGATACCCGCGCGCTGCTGTTTGACGCCGATAACGACGGCCTGCTTGACCTGGTGGTCACCGGATACACCAACCTGAACACTCCGCCGCATGGCGCCAGTTTCCGCTTTCCGGACAATTTCCCGCCCGACCGCATCCATTTCTACCGCAACAACGGCAATGGAACGTTCACGGACATTACAGAATCAACAGGCCTCGGCGCCGTTCGCGGCCGATTCCGCAATGTTCTTTTCGCCGACTTCAACGGCGACGGTTACCCGGACCTCGTGTTCCTGCGAGATGACGGCCCACCTCTCTACTTTGAGAACCTGGGCGGTGACAAGTTTGCTGACCGCACCCGCGAAGCCGGACCGGCATTCAGCAAAGCCACGGCCGTGGACGGAGCCGTCGCCGATTTCGACCACGACGGACGATTCGATCTTGCCCTGTTTACTACCAGCGGCTATGAAGTTCTGCGAAACAACGGCGACGCAAAGTTCACGGCTTTTCCTGATCTTCCCGCCGTCAAGCCGCCCACGGGGCTGCTGGCATTTCGAGGGCTCGCCGCCGATTTCAATGGCAACAGTTTTGTGGACCTGCTGGTTGCGGATTCAAGCGGAAACCTGCACCTGCTGGCTAATCGCCTGGGACATTTCCATGCAGAATCGATCCATCTGCCCGTGGGCCCGTCTGAAAAAATTACTTCACTCAGCACTGCCTGGCTGGGACAACCTGGCGTGCTCGATCTGATCGGCTCCTCACGCAACGGCAAGCTCGAGGCATGGGCCAAAACCGGCCCGCCCGAGCACTGGGTGGAAGTGAGGATGGAGGGCTCCAAAAGCAATAAGGCAGGCGTGGGATCGGAAATCGAACTGAAGCAGGGGAACTTTTACGACAAGGTCATGATCACTGGCGGCCCGGCTTACGTTTATACGGGCAACCTTGCCAAGCTCGACGTGGTGCGCGCCACATGGCCCACCCAGATTGTTGAAAACGATCTCAACGTCGCCACCAACGCGCCGATTCGCTTCCGCGAGTCAGAACGCCTGGCCAGTTCCTGCCCCATGCTTTATGTGTGGAACGGGAAGCAGTTTGTCTACGTCACGGACATCCTGGGCGTCGGGCCGCTCGGCGAACTGGCTCCCGATGGAACCCGCATCAAACCCTATTCGCGTGAATTTGTGCGGCTGCCGCAAGCCATGCAGGAGCGCGACGGAAGCTACGAGTTCCAGATGACCGACGAATTGCGCGAGGTGGATTACTTTGACCGCCTGCGCCTCATTGCCTTGGATCATCCGGCGACAGAAAAGATTTACGCCAATGAAATCTACACATCCACGCCCACCGAACCCGCGCTCTATGCAGTTTCAGACGAACACCTGCCGGTGTCGGCGGTGGACGATCACGGCGATAATGTTCTGCCGCTGATCAGCAAGGCCGACCATCGCTATCCGCATAACTTCCAGCACCTGCGCATTCCGGGCATGGCAAAGCTGCATTCGCTCACACTCAACCTTGGTAGGCTGCAGGACGCCCGGCGCGTCTCACTGTGGCTGACGGGATGGGTGTTCTGGACGGATTCCAATGGTTCCCGGGCGCTGATGCACAATCCTGCCCTGCCCATGGTTTCGCCTTATCTCCAGGTGCGGAATCAACAAGGGAAATGGGTCACGGTGATTCCCGACATGGGTTTGCCGAGCGGCACCAATCGCACCATCCGGGTTGACCTGACGGGCAAATTCCTCTCCGCGGACCACCACGTGCGTATTGTGACCAACCTCTGCGTCTATTGGGACCACATCTTCTTTACCACCAGCGACCGCCTTGTCCATCCAGGTCCGGAAATTGCGCCGGAGTATGCCAATCTTCATTTCCGCGGGTTTTCCACCCCGGTCAGCGACCCCACCCATGT
>JBJKQZ010000446.1:0-3604 GCA_046704865.1 Terriglobia bacterium | reverse complement strand
ACCCAAAGGCCGGAATTAAGGCTGATCCGTTCTGGAAGGTGACGAAGGTGGACGATACACCGGCATTTTCCAGATGCCCCAGGAAGCCGTTTGGAACATTAAGCAGGTTCGTGATGCTGTTGTCCTGTCCCCAATTCCGCCCGGCGTGAACGTCAAGAACTGCACTGGGGCCAAAAGTGTGCGTTTCATGAGCGACCCAGTTGTATCCGTGGAGGAAAACCTGGCCAACTCCATTCGGGAAACTGCCCGGTTGAGTGTTCACCTGGTTGTAATTTGAGAAACGACCCATCAAGCTGTCTTTGGTGCCAATCTGCTGATCCAGCCGCAGTGACACACTATCCTGGGTGGTAATGTCTGGCGTGTTGTTAAGGGCATTAAAGCCTGAGACTCCAGTGTTGACCGGTGAGGGGAAAAAGGTCTTTGCATACAGGGTAGTTATCGGGCTGAGGAGGCTCTGCGGAATCTTGTTGCACGGGGTTCCCGCCGCCTGGATTCCCGAAGCGTCTGCAGGCAATGGACTCCCGCCAGAATCGCACATAAAGGGCTGTCGTATGTATTGGCCGGGGTTATTCGGATCTTCCACGGTCGAATAAGGATTGTAAATCTGACCGGTCTGGTTCGTTAAGTCACCACCCAGGTTTGCGGGGGTTAGCGTCTGGAATAGACTTTGCGCAGCCTGATGTTGGCGATACCCTTCAAAACCGAAGAAGAAGAAACTTTTGTTCTTCCCATTGTAAATATGGGGGATACTGATGGGGCCCCCAAACGTACCCCCATATTGATTTTGCCTAAGGGGATTTCTGTCGGCAAAAAAGAAGTTTCGCGCGTCGAGCTTTTCGTTCCTCAGGAACTCCCACAAGTCACCATGGTACTGGTTCGTGCCTGATTTCGTAGCAACGTTAACAAGTCCACCCAACGCTTGTCCAAAAGAAGCCTGGTCGTTGTGAGACTGAACCTTGAATTCCTGGATCTGATCGATCATCGGCTGGTAGTTGTAGTTGTCAATGAAAGATCCGGTGTCTTCCATTCCATCCAGGTAGAACAGATTGCTGCGATTCCGCTGTCCCTGCACGGCGGGAAAACTAAAACTTCCGAGTGCATTGCCGGCAAACCCGCCGCCTCCGCCGCCGTTCTGGGCAACGCTGACCGGAGCAGCCCCGGGCGTCAGGGTAAGCAACTGCGTGAAGTTCCTGCCATTTAGAGGAAGGTCATTTACCTTCCGCGTTGTAATCGCAGTTCCCAGTTCGGCTGTCGATGTTTCAATCGCCACGGCCGAGCTTTGCACCGTCACTTCCTGGGTGGTAGCGCCGACGCTGAGAGTGAAATTGTACGTTGCAGTCTGGTTTACGTTGAGAGCAAAGGGCTGCCGCGACGTCGTCTTAAAACCCTGTTTACTCACCTGCAGAACGTACGTACCTGGAAATACGCTTACAAAAGCGTAGCTACCAGTCTGGTTCGTTGTCGTGGTGCGGGCTGTGTCCGTCGCGGTGTTGCGCAGCACGATTTGCGCGCCAGGAATCACGGCACCAGTGGTATCAGATACTGTACCGTTGATTGTCGCAGTCGATCCTTGGGCAAAGAGCCTGCCCGGGGCGAGCGCAAACAAGAGATAAACAACAGCGAGAAAAAGGAATATGTGCGCTACCTTTGCACGGTCGGACGCATAACCCAAATGGAATTCGGATAGTCTTGCACTTTCCGGCATACCATTACCTCCAGACAAAATGTTGCACACATGCACCGCAGAATGTGCGGGTCAAGACCCGAACGATGGGAACGTCATTGAATTGGTACGACAGCAGAAATATGTGTAGTAATGCCCCGACGGGTGCATCTAACATCAATTATTGATATTTGTCAAGCAAAAATTTGCCATTTGTACATGAAAAATACTATTGACAATCAACTTGCATCTTTGATTTCCGGAGGGATAACACTGTACCAAAGTTGAACAGTTTTGAATGCCTCAGATCTGAACAGCGCGCGAGAGTCATCCTTCAAGTACCAATACCGAATGAGTTTCCACTTCCGGAAGGACAGCTTCAAAGTCTCTGCCATGCTTGTGGTTCTTGATTTCCCATCCTGCTGGAATGATCTGCCCGGAAGTGAAGCGGATGGAATGTGCTTGTTCCGGACCGTCCACAGGGTTGCCGATGTGGCGACAAGTTGAAGCTTAGAGTCGGCTCGTGTTATTAATGGCACACCTATCCTCGCGCATCAAGCGCGAGATGTCTAAAGGCGAAATTCATTTTTGGAGATTCAGGCAATCATGAAAACCTCAGTGATTCAGGCCATTGAAGTCAAGGATGTGAGATTTCCACTGCCGGCTGCGGCCGGGACAGATGCAGTGCATTCCGGCTCCGAGTATGCGTACGCGGTGACCCTCTTGCGCGATAGCTCTGGTCGGCAAGGTTGTGGAATCACCCTGACTCTGGGCAAGGGAAATCAACTGGTTTGCGACGCGATTCTGCTTCTGGCTGACTCGCTGAAGGGATTTTGCATTGAAGATTTGATGGCCGGGTTCGGAACTAACTTCCACAAGCTCGCCGATCATCCCCAGCTTCGATGGCTCGGCCCTCATAAAGGCGTGGTTCATCTGGCACTCGCTTCCCTTACGAATGCCTGCTTTGACCTTTGGGCAAAAGCGCTTGGTGTACCGTTGTGGCAGCTCCTTCTCGACCTCAACCCTGAACAGATTGTCAGCTTGCTGGACTTCAGCTATCTCGATGAAGTGCTTACTCCGCAGGAGGCGCTGTCCATCATCAATCAAGAACTTCCTGGCAGGGCAGGTCGCAAATCGGTGGTCCGCGAAGGCTATCCCGGCTATGACACCTCAGTGGGATGGTTTCAGTATGAAGATGCCAAGGTAGAGGAAAGTGCTCTGCGCGCTCTTGAGCAGGGCTTCCGCGCTTTTAAGCTCAAGGTGGGATCAGCCGACGGCCAGCGCGATGTGCGGCGGGCTTTTCTTTTGCGAGACGCACTCGGAGGTGATGTGCGCATCATGCTTGACGTCAACCAGCAGTGGACGCTTCCGCGGGCTCTTGAAATGTGCAGGGCTCTGCGGCCAATGTCACCCTACTGGATCGAAGAACCCACGCATCCTGACGACGTCCTCGCTCACAAAACCATCGCAGAGGCCATTACACCCGTATTGGTCGCGCTGGGCGAACACGTGCCCAACCGAATTATGTTTAAGAATTTCATCCAGGCGCAGGCAGTGCAACTGATCCAGGTGGATTGCACGCGCGTTGGAGGCGTGAGCGAGTTTCTCACCGTCAGCCTGCTGGCGCGGAAATTCGGCCTGCCAGTGGTACCCCATGTAGGCGACATGGGGCAGATCCATCAGCATCTGGTGATCTTCAATCACGTAGCTCTCGGGCATGAAAAGCTGTTTCTTGAGTACATCCCGCATCTCAAGGAGCATTTTGTGCATCCGGCTCACGTCGAAGGGGGATTCTACCGTTGCCCTCAGGAGCCTGGAAGCAGCAGTGATTTGAAACAGCTTTCGGCAGGCTAATTCATTGCGCCGCGGACCTTCAGTCGCCGCGAGGCGGATGTCCCTTATAGGTTCCGTACGCGTGCAAGGCGCTCAGCTTGGATTTTG
>JBJKQZ010000445.1:0-2651 GCA_046704865.1 Terriglobia bacterium | reverse complement strand
GCTGGTGGCCCAGCGAATCTGAAATGGTGCGCCTGCTGATGCCGGAGAACGGCCGGGAAAAGTTGTGGGCGTTGTTCGGCCTTGCGCCCACTGCGGGCCTGTGCGAGGAGTTTCTATACCGAGGATTTCTGCTGGCGGAAATGACGGCCTGGTTCCACTCCGCGGGGTGGGGAGTTGCGGTCTCGTCAGCGGCTTTCGGGCTTGCGCATTCCTATCAGGGATTGAACGGGATGGTCCGCGCGGGCCTGCTGGGTGCTTTGCTGGCCTGGCCGGTGGTTCACCTCGGATCGCTGTATCCCTCGATGGCCGCGCATTTCCTGATTGATGCCGTGGCGCTGCTTTGGCTGGGACCCCGTTTTGTCCGGCAGGAAGGATAAACAATTCCATTGCCTGGCGGGCTCAAAAACACTATCTTGGGGAATCTTGTTTGAGGTTTGGGGAGGGGATATGAAAAGAATAATTGCGGTTTGGGGAACCCTGTTATTGACGGCATCCATGGCGGCCGCTCAGGGCAAGCCGGCGGCGAATCGTGCCAGGCTGATTGCCCATGGCAAGTATCTGGTGACCCGCGTGGCGGGATGCGCAGATTGCCACTCGCCTCGCAACGAGCGTGGTGAAGAAATTCCGGGACGGGAACTTCAAGGGGCGCCACTCGGTTTCCAGCCCATCCATCCGGTTCCGGGATGGGTGCCAGTTGCGCCGCCGATCGCAGGGCTGGAAGGCTGGACGGAAAGTGAAGCCGTCCATTTCCTGATGACGGGACTCGACCGGAGCAATAAGCAGGCAGCCCCGCCGATGCCTCCATATCGACTGTCACGCTATGATGCGGAGTCGGTGGTTACATACCTGAAGTCTTTGACCCCGCCGAAGTGAACTTGCAGTTCCGGAGGCGGGTTCGATTGGAAGGCTGCGGAATCCGGAAATGGGCGCTTTGTCGCCGCCGGGACGGAAACTTCCTGCATCATTTCCGGATTCACGTTAGAATGTGTGGTCTATGGAAGAACGAGACTTTTTTGACGAAAAAGAAGTATCGAAACCGGCCAATCTTTCCTGCCATTACTGCCGCCAGTCGGCAACTTACCAGGTGCGGTGGATTGAACGCACCAAAAAGAATGCCCTTCGTGGCAACGCCGACGACCGCGACCGCGCCAAGTTCCAGAAAGCCAGGTCGTACATGCTGCGGCGGGACGACTTTGTGCAGTGCCAGAATCCGCGCTGCCGGAAAAGGTTTGAGATTACCGGCCAGTCGCTGGTCTTCATGTAAGCGGCGGGTTGTGGGCCTGGGGTTTGCGCCGGTTGCGCGGGAAAACCCTCACGGGCCTCTGCCACACTTCACTGCGGCCACGCACGGGACGTCATCACCAACCGCCACCTTAAAACGGCCGCAAGCCCCCGAAAATCCCTGGTCTGAAAGGGAAGCGCCTGATGCGTCTTCGCTGTCTCTCGCGTTCGGGTTGCTGCCTCTCCATTACCGGCGGCGAAACAGGATCGCCCCTGAAGTCGAGCTGGTCCTGAGCAAATTGCAAAGGCGCGGCCAGTTGGAGTTCCAGGTTGGTGCCCGGAGGAAGGTAAATCTGTTTGCCACGTCCGGCCAGCACCCAGATTGCGCCTGCCGCCGCGCCTGCGGCGCTTCCAATTCCCAGGCCTCGGAGCGTATGGCCGCCCGACACGCCTGCCAGAGTTCCAACTTCAGCCCCGGTGATGGTTGCCTCGGCCACCTTTCCGGCGTCCTGACCCTTAGTGGATTGGCCTTCTATTTTTCCTTCTTTTCGGTTGAAGCCCTCCTGGCCGCTTCCACCAAACGAAGAGAGCGAGGCTCGCAAGGGCTCCGTCACTCCGTTGGGAAGCGTCAGGGAATCAAATCGAAGCCCCATTTTGGCCTTGCCCCGGATGCGCCCGGGCTTCACCACCTGAGTCACTTCTCCTTTAACGTAGCTGCCTACAGGAATCACGATGTGGTTGTCTACGGTAATGGGGTAAATAGTGCGGCAATAGATCGACTGGCCAGGGAAGGCCGTCTTGGAGTTGATGGCGTTTTCCAGAGCCAGAGGAATCTGTGTATTCAAGGGGACCGTGACATTGACCGGCTGCGGCGGACTGTCAACAGGAGCACTGTTCTGCGCGGCCAGCGGTTGCCCCAAAAGGAGTATCAAGAAGCCAATTATCGAGAACCTGGTGAAATTCATGCCGAATAACCTCCTGCCTGGCGGGCTGGAACCTGCAGTTGCGATGGTAAATCACCGCTGTAAGTTGCCCCGGAGTCAGAAGTCGCTTGCCAGTGTAATGCTGGCTGTTGAGGCCCCGCGCCTTTCGCGAATGTTGATGAAGCCGCCAGCAACGTTCACTTTATCAGCGTTCATTTGTACCGATCGCGGTTTCAATCGCTTTGGTGATAAGTGTCGCGTGGTGTTCAACGGCGTCGGCGTCTGCTGCTTCCACCATGACGCGGGCCAGCGGCTCGGTCCCGGAGTAGCGGACGAAAATAAATACCTCGTTAACACGGTCGCTGGTGCAGGCCTCGATGGTCCGGGCGACCTCAGGAATCGAATCAAGGGGACGTTTTTCTCGGACTCGAACGTTGCGAATGGTCTGTGGGTACTGATTCAGTCCGCTGACAGAGTGCTCGAACGTTGTTCCGGTTTCACCAAGGA
>JBJKQZ010000444.1:0-3649 GCA_046704865.1 Terriglobia bacterium | reverse complement strand
CGCACCAGCTGGGCAACAGCGTCGTGGACGACAAAGGCAACCGGAACCGCATGAACCAGTTTATGGATAAGGCGCCTGCTCTGGATCAATTGAAAATGACCCAGATTGCCGCTCTGCCTCTCGGTGGACGCATCAAGATGAATCCCTGGAACGATGATATCGATTTGATTAAAGCAGCGCCGGTCACCTTCACCTCTGCCCGCGACAAGCTGCCGCTGGAAGTAACGCCTTTCTTCCCGCACCTTACCCGTCTGGAAGATCAGCAGAATGCGCAGGCCGCAACGAAGCAGACTACAACGGCTTCGACAGCCCAGCCCGCGCAACACTGAATGAAGCTACATCCTTCAAGTTGAAGTAAGCGTGGCCGGAGACCGGAAGAAATTCTGGTTCTACGGCCTTCGTTTTCGCCAGGAATTGGGCGACAGATCAGAACGTCTTCAGCGCAACAGCATCTCGATGACTCGGAGCGAGCCCGCACTTAGCATATCTACATTTTCAAATCTCGTTTGCTCAGCCAGTTTCTGCAGCGCATGGCGGGCCAATTCGCACCCGGAGGACGAAACCACCGCTCCCGGAGCTTCAGCAACCCGCGGTTGCCGCACACCGGCAAATGAAAGATGAGCGCCTATGAGATGTTCCACATGCCCCTCAACCTGTTCGCGACATGGTTTGCTGGTCGCGAGCAAGTCCATATCGAGCAGCAGATCACAATGAGCAAGGTTGTGTTGCAGATGCAGAGCCCAAAGCAGAAGAAAAAGGTCACGCCAGATTTGCGGGTCGAAATCCCGCGTAAGCGCATGAATTTCCGACATTTCTTCTGAGACCGAAGGCCTCTCCACGTAGGGAATTCCGAACCGCACCGCCGACTCGGCAAACAATTCACAGTTGCGGTTCTTGCTTACGATGTGAGCCAAAGCAAAAATAAAGTAGCTCTGCGGCCCTCCGAAAGACCAGTAGGAACGGAACATCGCATCCGGGTCGCGAACAATGTAAATAACTGTCGGCGCCATGTTCCGGACCAGCCACGCCGTGCGCAATCCGAAGCGGCAGAACTTAAAAAGTGGCACTTTCTCCCGCTTTCGTGCATGAGCGTCGAGATTGGAAAGATACCCGGCCAATTCGTCATCCCTGTCATTTGCACGCAGGAAGTAGTGCTCAAAGGAAAAGCGTTTGCGGAATAACGGCACTCCGC
The DNA here is from genome assembly GCA_046704865.1 of Terriglobia bacterium. Lineage (GTDB taxonomy): Bacteria > Acidobacteriota > Terriglobia > UBA7540 > UBA7540 > SCRD01. Next base: position 2,457 of record JBJKQZ010000444.1, on the reverse strand, counting down.
CCCCGGGCTGAAACGGGTATTCGGCAAAGTAGTGTTGCTCGATTGCAGGATGCCGCAGCCGATTTTCGATTCCATCGTTTCTCTCGGCCTGAAAACTTTCCGAAGTCCCATGAAGCAGCTTTTCGTGGAACGGTTCGACAAAGGTACAGAACTCAGGTTTCTCCCGGAATTTGCTCCAGATGTAAGTGCCACAGGAGCGCCACATGGTTTGTAGGGCGATCTGCTGCTGATATTCTGCATGAGTTTTACTTCTCTGCTCTTGCGAGATTTTCCTGCCGCCGCTGGATCGCATGCACGAATTCGAGGAACAAGAAGAGTCGTCAGCACATCGTGCTATGCCTCAGGAACAAATACATCATCACGAAGGTATACAGTTCATTCAAAAACACGATATCTCCGAAAATTACGAACAGAAGTAAAAAACCCACTCTGCATTCGCAGAGTGGGTTGGTGATAGAGATTCTTTTCGTTTAGAACAGGTTCCACAGGAACTGGTTGTAAACCTCGTGGTGGTATTGCACCTCCTGGGGCTTCACGAAAGTTCCCAGCAGACGCGGGCAGCGGTCGGCCGAGGCCTGTTTCAGTTCTCCGTAGCGGGCCTTCACATCTTCGCCGAAGAGTGTGGTGGTCCACTTTGCATTCCGGAAGTTCTCCAGGGCGGTGTAAATGTTATCGGGCAAATAACGCTCGGCCTGGCGCAGGTTCTTGATCTGCGCAGTATCCCCCTCAATGCCGGTCTTGAAAATTCCATACATGACCATGTATGGGTTGGCATCAGGAGCAACTGAGCGAACTTCGACGCGCATGCTTTTCTCGTTGCCGATCGGAATGCGCACCATCGAACCGCGGTCCGTGGGCGAAGCCTTAATCTGGTTGGGGGCCTCGAAGTGTGGATCCAGGCGGCGATATGCATTGACGCTGGGGTTCAACAGCAAACAGATGTCATTCCCGTGGGTCAAAATGCGGTCCACGAACTCCCATCCCAGCGAACTGAGCTTCTCTTCGCCCTTGGCATCCCAGAACAGGTTTGTTCCGTTTTTGCTTATGGAAACGTTGGTATGCATACCGCTTCCGTTTACGCCCACGACTGGTTTGGGCAGGAAGGACGCAGTCATGCCGAGTTTCGTAGCCACTTCGCGGCAGATCAGCTTGTAAAGCTGGATCTGGTCGGCCGCCGCCACTACTTCGCCGTATCCGTAGTTGATTTCGAACTGCGAAGGAGCGACTTCCGGGTGGTCCTTCTCATTCTGGAAGCCCATCGCGCGCTGCACTTCGGCAGTCGTATCAATGAACATGCGCAGTGGATCGCCAGGAAGCGAGTGGTAGTATCCGCCGGTGTTTACATATTCGAACTTGCCGGTCTCGTGGAAGTGCCGCTCAGCGTCATTTCCCTTGAAAAGAAAGCCTTCGATTTCATTGGCGGCATTCAGCGTGTAGCCGTCCTTCTTGAACAGCCCATCGGCAAAACTCTTAAGAATGCCGCGAATGTCCGCGCCGTAGGGCTCCCCGCCCTTGTCAATCACGTCGCCGAACACCAAAACCTTGCCCGGCCCAAAAAAGTCGGATGGCGGCCAGTAGAAAGCGGTCCAGTCAATGCCCAGGCGCAAATCGCTTTCGCGCTGTGCCGTAAATCCACGGATGGAAGACCCGTCAAAGGTGAGGTTGTCCCAGCTCTTGATCAGGAATTTCTTGTCATAATCCAGCATGTGCAGGCGGCCTTCCAGGTCGCTGAACATCACGGTGACGGCTTTTATATCCTTGGCGTCAGTAAGATACTTTAGCCGCTCTTCCTGGATTTGATGGATGGGAACACGGTTCTTCCGTTGTTCCTTCGCTTTCAGATTGTGTTCTTCCAGCTCTCCGTACGACATTGCCAAAAAGTTACGCAGTTCGGTGGACATGGATCTCCTTGAGTGGGATTTCGCCAGGTTCCCAAACGTGATTTATAGCTGGCGACAAGCGAGAAAGAATATCAGCCGGATTGTTTATGCTTCCAATCAGAAGAGTTGATGGAGGCTATCGAAGATGTTTATAGAGATCGCCAAGCGGTTTTTCCAGTGACCCGAACCTCCTTCAAGCCTTGGAAACCCAACTATGAGCCCTAAAGCTCCATACCGCAAGATGTTAGCGGCCGCAGGCATGTGATATTCTGTCGAACCTTCCAGAAATATTTGGAATTGGCGCGGGAGTTCCCGCCAAGCGAGGCACAGAAACGAAATGAGTTTGGATCTCTCCAAAAAACGGGTGGCCGTTTTGGGGGCAGGCAAGATGGGCGGAATCCTCCTCAATGCCCTCTTGCAGAAGGACTTGCTCTCGCGCAAAAACACGGTCGCGACCGTGCAGCACGAGGACCGTGCCGGCGAATTGGGACGCAAATTTGGAATTCCGGTGGGCACCGATAATCTGGCAGCCGTGAAAGATGCCGACGTTATTTTCATCTGCGTCAAACCTCAGGTC
>JBJKQZ010000443.1:0-6830 GCA_046704865.1 Terriglobia bacterium | reverse complement strand
GAGTGTTACCCTTTGGATGCTGGTGCCGGTCTTTGGCTCTTGCCTTGCCGTCATATAGCAGGAAAAGGTAGTCCGCTGCGAGAAGACCCAGAAAGTAAAACCCAAATCCATAGGCGCCATATAAGTAGGAAGAACCTCCGAACTCAGCACGAACTTCCAGGAGCCCCACGAACATACAGCCAAAAACTGCTGCCCAGAAGAAGGGAAGACTGAAAATATTGCGGTACCGCCTGTAGATCAAAAAAATGATTAAGGCGACGCCGATGGAGACTGCAAGTTCAATCACGCGGGCTTCCTAAACATCCTTGCAGAGAGGCTGTTCTCAAAATAAGGATTATGCAAATGTGTACGGCTCAGGCTACGTGATTTGTATGAATTTACCTGACCTTCCGTTTCCATTTTTTACTCTGTGTGCAGAAGGCGCTTCATTGGTTCAAGTTTAAGGTCCATTTGCATTCGGTGAAGATTAATTCAGCCAGTTCTTGTCTGGGCAATCAGTCCGTCCTGGTCAAAACACAATTCAGGCTATGCCCCAGGTTCAACCCTGTGATGTGGAAGGTGGATCGGATCATCGGCCAGTATGCAAATCTCTTGGCAAGATCAAAAAAGCTTCCGTGGTCGCCGTAGGCTTCAACATCAGAAGGTTCACAACGGGTCATCTTTAACCCGCAATTTTCAGCAAGCATTGTGATGTTCGGCGGCCCAAATATCTGCACGTGTTCAATGGGATTGACGTATGTAATCCGGTCACCAAAAAAGGGGTACAATAACCACCGTTTGATCAGTTGACCTTGCCTGTTTGGAGTTCGGAGGAAAATCGACCCACCGGGCCGCAATAACCGGGTAAGCGTGCGGCAGAACGCAACGGGTTCATCTATGTGCTCAATGACATCCCATAAAGTAATTATGTCAAACAATCTTGTATCCAGCTTTTCCACCGCCGCGCACAAGTCAGATTTGACCAAAGCAAAACGCTCGCCGAAAGTTCTTCTTGCATAGTTTACAAAGACCGGCACCATATCAACACCGTAGGCATTATATCCGTGCTTTAGGGCCATGCCGACAAACTCACCCCGGCAGCAACCAATGTCTAGCAGACTGGCGTGCGAATCAACGGGTGGCAGCAAATTGAAAAAGCGGTTGTACTTGTTCAAGTTGTGGGAGCACACGTCAATCTGGTGAGGATCAATCTCAGTAATGGTGTTGAAAAAACGCTGCTGCAGCCGCGGATTGCTTACCAGCAAACGGCATTTCCGGCACTCCAAAATCAGGAAATGGAAGCCTCCTGACTTGTCATGAAAGACAAAACGAAACTCACCGCTTCCACAAAGTGGACAATATGCGTAAGTTGCGGGCATCGTCTGTGTCGTCATAGATCTTTCACTGTTTGCCAGTGAATGTGGTGCTCCGGCAGGTAAGTTACTCATTTACCTGCCAGAAAGCGCATCTCTTGATGATAGTCGGTTTTTTCCGAGGTTGCTGATACCATCCCAATTTCAACTCTGCTCAAATGGTCATTATAATTGAGCCTGCGGAAATCCTTGTCGGTCCAGTGCAACAAAAAATTGCATTTTCCTGCGTTCCTTATTTGCCTCTGACCAGCCGCTGCCAGGGTTCTGTTCTCCTGTCGGCCTTGTGGCATATTGATCCACTTTCTGAAGATGCGTGGAATCGCCCGCAGACTACTCTCTATGATTCGCTCAAATTTGATTTTGGACGGCTGGTACCACTTGACACAGGTTATCCACGGACGGCTCGCCGGCCGAGGCGGCCGAACACCCCATCGAAGGCGGCTCGGCAGAGGATCCTGCACCTTGTAAGAGGATGATCATAGAACAACAGCGTTGTTGCGGCATATCTTGCCAAAAGCAGCGGTGCGACGAAGGGAGCAAGCCACCGTTTCGAATACCTTGTCCTCACGTAGGTTTCGTTTCGAACATAATAATAGAGCTTCCAGACTTGTTCAATCGGCACTCCCGCTCCCAGCTTCGAAAATCCTAGAACCTTGCGAGGAGAGCGGAGGTGCCCGCCTTGCCCATGAAGGATTCTGCTGGACGGGACCAGGAAAACCTTAAAGCGCCTGGAGATCCGATAGATAAAATCCGTATCGTCCCAGTAGAGAAAAAGTTCCTTGAGTGGAAGTCCCACGGCGTCAATCGCGCGCCGCTGGATCATAATGCCCAGGAAACCTGCGGCTTCGATTGGAATCAAGGGAGACGACAGCGATTCTTGGGTAACCAGCAGTTGGAAGCCCATGATGGCGTTGAAACGTTTGTAATGTCCGGAAGCGACCGGCAGCAATCCGGAACCACTCGGACTCGCAGCCATGATTCCTGAGAACTCCCGGGTTTGCGCATTACCATTCTGGGGCATGGGGTCGAGCACCAGCGGCGCCAAGAGTCCGACAGCAGGGTCGGGAAACGCCGGAGATTCAACCATGGCTTTGAGTGCGTCGGCCGCGGGGTCGACATCGTCGTCCATGGCCCATATCCAATCGTGCCCTTTTTCATATGCCAGCCGGATACCTTCGTGGAATCCTCCGGCCCCGCCCTGGTTTTCTGCCAGCCGGACGTATGTGATTACCCCTTCGTACTTTCGTTCCAACATCTCCTGAGTGTTATCGGTAGAGGCATTGTCGATTACAAGAATTTCGTCCGGCGGCCGTTCCTGGCCGATGAGAGCCTTAAGACACACATCAAGAAGCGCGGATCGATTGTATGTAACCACCACAGCTGCAATTCTGGGCCGGTTGTCAGTAGACACCATGGGCAAATTTTACTTGCTCTCTGGCCGACGTATATATTGGGGAGCGCCGGAAAGACCGGGTTCTCCACGCCTCTTGTCCCGCGGTAGACCTTTCAACTGTACGAGGTTTGGTAACCGGCCATGAGACTGGGTTTAACCACTTCACATGATAATATATCGCCGATTCGGAATTCCAGCAGCGTCGGGTAGTGGCAGGTGCTTTCCCCTCGCCGCACGTGTTGCATTCGCCTTTCGGTTTGACAATAATCTGCCGGGATTCAATTGCCAAAAAGGTGATTCGTCCATCACGCAAGCTTGATTGGATAGCGCAATTTCGAAAGTGGCGGCGAAGGGAAAGAACAAGAGAGGACTAAACTTGCTTCTGACATTCCAGGCGATTGTGGCGCGCGCTATAAAATTAAATCGCGATTGGTCACACAAGCTGGATACGATTCTTGACCCTCGCGGCCGGAGGGGTGATGGAGCCTTGGATTTCATGGCGACGATTCGGGCGGCCCTTCGCCCTGGCATGGTCGTAATGGACGTTGGTGGAGGAAAGAATCCGATTATCGGCCTCCACCTGAAAACATCGTTAAATTTGCAGGTGATTGGTGTGGACATCTCCCAGACGGAGCTCAGTGCGGCTCCGCCGGGGTCCTATGACCACATTATATGCGGGGATATCACCGCATTTACGCCGTTGCCTGATGCGGATTTAGTTGTCTCCCGCAGCGTGACCGAACATGTCAACAACCCGAGCGCTATGTTCTTCATTATATTTCACGCCCTCCGGCCGGGAGGATTTGTTATCGCGTATGTTCCCAATAAATTTGCGCCATACGCGCTGGTCAATGCTTCGTTACCAAACTCCCTTACAAAGCTGCTCTTAGGTTCTTTTCACTGGGAGAGTAAGGAAGAGACAGGCTTCCCTGCCGTTTATCGCCGTTGCTATCCATCCAGTTTCGAAGCTCTTTTATTGAATGCGGGCTTTCGAAATGTGCAATTTCGTCTTTTGTACCGCTCAGAGTACTGTAATTTCTTTGTCCCCTTGCACGCCGCCGAGCTCATCTGGCAGCTTTTTACCTCTCGCCTGAACCTGCGGAATCTTTGTGAATCCTTCATCGTTATTGCACAGAAACCTTCCTGAAGGTGCTGTGGCAGTATTCGTAGAATTGAGAAATTTGATTGTGCCGGGAATGTCACGCCGAATGATGCACTGTTCATCTGGCTGCCTTGAAGATAATGAATCTTAAAAATACTTTCGAATAATTTGCGCAGGTTCCATCAGATCGTGACGGGTGATAATCAGAACCTTGCATTAGAAGGCCGCGTGAACGACTTTCTCTGATTCACCTTGCAGGATGTGATTTACCGCTTCAACGCCCATCATGACGGAATGGTCTGAGGTGACCGGGTTTAGAGAGCCCGTTTCCACTGGTGGAGACCCTTTTTGAATAGCCGCCTCGAGCTTCGTTAGTGGAAGCATGGCCTGGGATTGTGACAGATGAAAGCATGTGATTCCGGGGATCGCGAAATGCCCTTTGACGGCCAATCCCAGCAACAATGGTCGGGGTTGGCCTGATCCGGGCATCTTTATCCTCTCTTCTTTCGGGTCGCGAAGTTTGATAAACTGCCTTTTTAAATGTAGACGTGCCTGCCAATCGACAATAAGGAAAAGAAGCATTGTAACTTCGCCTTTGGGGAGGGAGGCGCGATGCATTGGAATTGGAACAGACTTATCCTGGTTGTACTGACGGCCTCAATGATCTTTGGATGCGGTGGAAGCGCTCCTCCTCCTGCCGCGTCTCGGCAACCCACACTCATTTCGATTAGTATTACGCCAGCGAATGGCTCCTATCAGCTTCCAGCGACACAGCAATTCACGGCGACCGGCCATTACAGCGATGGGTCCACCAAGGACATCACGGAATCGGCAACCTGGATTTCTTTGGACACCTCAGTGGCTACGGTTAGCAATAGCAACGGAAGCAAGGGGTTCGTGAAAATTCTGGCAGTAGGAACTGACGATATTGTGGCGTCTATGCTCTTTGCGCGGGGGACCGTATCAATTACCGTAACAAATCCCCTTACTTCGATCAATGTGAGCCCGGCGAGCGGGTCATACCAGGTTGGAGCAACTCAGCAATTCACAGCAACGGGGAACTACGGCGACGGCTCTAGCAAAGATGTAACGCAGACGTCAACGTGGAGTTCTTCAAACACCTCCGTGGCCACGGTTGGGAACAGTTCCGGAACTCAAGGTGCGGCTGCAATGGTTGGCTCCGGAAGCACGAGCATTACGGCTGCGGTGGGTTCTATCCAGAGTTCAACGGCGATCAGCGTTTCTTCATCCGTCACAATCTCCCTCTCACCGTCCTTCGCCAGCGTTGTGGTGACTCACCAGAGTCAGGCCTTCACTGCGACGGTTCAGGGCACAACAGACACCACAGTCAATTGGGCCGTGGATGGGGTGGAGGGCGGCAATTCAACCGTGGGAACGATTTCCAGTTCCGGCGTCTATGCGCCGCCTTCCAGCGGTGGATTCCACACTGTCACGGCAACCAGTGAGGCAGACCTGGGCAAAACGGCCAGCGCTCAAACGGCCGTGATGGATAATCCCGGAGTGTTTACCCGGCAATACGGCAATGAGCGCGTTGGACTGAATTCAGATGAAATTGTCCTTACCCCCCAGAACGTTAAGCAACAGAATTTTGGCCCGGTTGCGAACTACCCGGTGAGTGGGATCATCTTTTCACAACCGCTCTATGTTGCGAATGTGAATATCCCCAGCCTGGGCTATCGTAACGTTGTTTACGTCGCAACGGATGAGGACGTGGTGTACGCGTTTGACGCCAATGGCAAGAGCTCCGGGCCCATTTGGCAAACGAACCTGCTGAATACTTCAGCTGGAGAAACTACTGTGCCTTGCGGCACCTTGCCAGGCGATATGTGCACGGAAATGGGCACCATCGGGGTCATCGGAACCCCGGTAATCGACCCCGCCACAGGGACCTTGTATGTGGATGCTCTCAGCGAGAACAACGGGGTCTACTATCACCGGCTCCACGCGCTGGACATTACTACCGGAGCTGAAAAATTTGGCGGTCCGGTTACCATCCAGGGTTCTGTTCCCGGCACCGGTGCCGGCACAGATGGCACTTCCGTAGCCTTCCAGCCCTACTACGAATTGCAGCGTGCAGGGTTGCTGCTGGCGAACGGCAACGTTTACATCGGATTTGCGTCTTACGATGACGTTGGTCCTTACCATGGCTGGATTTTTGCCTATAACGCGACAAATCTCCAGCAAGTTGCGGTTTACAATGACACGCCCAACGGCGCGCAGGGAGGAATCTGGCAGGCCGCCGGCGGGATCGCGGCCGATAGCAACGGGAACGTCTACGTGACTACGGGCAACGGGACCTTTGACGCGAATACGGGAGGGCTGGATTACGGCGATTCCATCCTCAAGCTATCGCCAGACCTCAGTACAATGGAGAGTTATTTCACTCCCTACAATCAGTCAGCGCTCGACAGCGGAGATCTGGACCTTGGTTCAGGGTCACCGCTGCTCCTGCCGGATCAGCCTGGCACCTACCCTCATCTTTTGGTTGGTGGCGGAAAACCAGGTGAAATCTATTTGTGTAACCGGGATAGCCTGGGAGGTTATCAGTCCGGCAGCAACGGCCAGATTGTCCAGTCCATTCCCAACGCCACCGGTATGGTGATGACCTCACCCGCTTATTGGAACGGGCACATCTATTTTACGGACCAGAACGGGGACCTCACAATGTTCGGCCTCAATAACGGCCAGATCGATACTACTCCACAGAGCCAGATAACCGATGCCGGCTCCTCTGGACTTGCAATTTCCTCCAATGGCACCCAGGACGGCATCCTGTGGACTATTCAAGTGGTTCCAGGGGTCGGCGGAGTTCTGGTGGCGTACAATGCCAATGACTTGACACAACTCTACGACAGCATTCTGAATCAACCGCAAGCCTTCGGAGCGGTTGTGTTCCAGGCGCCAGTGGCTGTCAATGGCCAGGTCTTTGTCGGAGCACAACGCGCGCTATACATTTTCGGCC
>JBJKQZ010000442.1:0-12032 GCA_046704865.1 Terriglobia bacterium | reverse complement strand
CCCGGCTGGGCGGGCATGGTGACATTGGCGTTTTCAGGAGTTGTCGGGTCGTTGAGGGGCTGCTTGTCCCGGGTGAGATAGGATTTTGTCAGGCTGAGACCCATGCCGTAAATCTCCACCTCCGTACTCGTGGCACGGCGAATAATCTCCTCCTTGGAAGTCTCACTTCCGGAATCGTAACCGCTCGAAAACACCACGATCACTCGTCTCTCGCCTTTGGGGCGATGCTGAAGCAGGTTGATGCCCTGCATCAGGGCATCGTTCAATCTGGCCTTGTTGCCGTCCGGCAGCAGACCGTGAAGTGTGGCATCCAGCGTTTCACCGGAATCTGAAAAGCCCTGGGCAACCTGCACAACCGAACCAAAGGTTATTACCGCAGCGACACCTTTCGACCCCAGCATTAATTGCGTAAAAAGCGGGCCCACCTTTTTGATCTCACCCAGCAGCGGCGTCACGGAATCACTGTTCTGGATGAGAATAACGGCGGCAATCTTGTTTGACTCGCGCGTAAAGCCGGTAATTTGCTGCGGCTTGCCGTTGTCAAGAATCTGAAAATCGCTTTTCTGCAGGTCGTAAACAAAATCGCCAGTCACCCTGTTGGTGACGGTGACTGGAGCCGTAACCAGATTGGATTGAATTCGAATAGGGGCGGCGGCGTTCTGCTGCGTGCCGCTCTCGGAAGCAGAGGGAGCCGTTGGAGCCTTGCCGGCCGGCGTCTTGCTGGTTGCTGTTTGTGCAAGAGCAGTTGCGGCCCCCACAAAACACAGGACAAGTGTACCCAGAACCGACAGCCAGACCCCGCGATCACCATTTCGTCTCTGGTGCATTCGATTCCTCACCCTTATCATTATGATGTACCCAAACATGAGAGGGTTACACCACCTTTTTACTTCTTTAGCGCCTGTCTGCAGTGAAAACTCTATACAGCCGTCCGCTGTCGCACGGCCTCGTAGAGCACAATTCCCGTGGCCACGGAAACGTTGAGCGATTCCAAACGGCCCTGCAAGGGAATCCGGCCAAGCTGGTCACAGGCTTCACGCACCAGCCGGTGCAATCCCTGCGATTCCCCGCCCATCACCAGCGCGCAGGGCATTTTGTAATCCAGATCGAGATACGACTTTTCAGCGGCTGCTTCAAATCCATAGACCCACAATCCATGCTCTTTCAGGTCCAGAAGCGCGCGGACAAGGTTCTTGACCCGGGCAATCCTGGCATGTTCCAGCGCCCCAGCAGCAGACCGCGCCACGGCAGGGGACAATCCTGCGGCACGCCGTTCCGCAATGACCACGCCGTTTGCCCCGGCCCCAACGGAGGTCCGAACAATCGCACCCAGGTTGGCAGGGTCCTCCACGCCGTCCAGCACCACCAGCAGCGCCGGACTCTGGCAACTTACCACCGTCTCCAGGTCCTGATACGCCTTGGAGGAACAAACGGCAACCACGTCCTGATGATAATCAGACTGCGCCAGCCGCTCCAGCGCCGGCCGCGGAGCAAAACGCAGCGGAATTCCGCGTGAACGGCATTCGTTCAGAACCTCCTGCAGGCGTTTGCCGCTTGCGCCGTCACGAACCAGGACATGGTCAATGGGCCGTGAACCGATGGCTTCCCTTACGGCATTAATGCCATACAGCACGTCCTCAGATTGCGCAGCTCGCTGTTTGTTCATAAATGAATGCTGAAAGCCTGAAATACCCGTGGAACCGGAAACAGGCCAGCCCTGCTCAAGTTGCCGGGCAAGCCTCAACCACAAAAAAACAGATGGGCGGTGTTTGAGAATTCGCGCATACGGTCGGCAACACTCTTGATCGGCGGCTCCAGTCTCAACCGCGCGCCCTTCTCAAAAATCGGGACCAGCTTCTCCAGCTCGGGACCGGAATCGGCCGCCGTCAAGGCCACACGCACGGGATGGAACAACTCTTTCCCTTTCTTCCCGGTATCCTTCTGGACCTCTTTCAGGATCTCCCGAAACCGGGGATAAGTCAGTTCCTGTTCTTCAAGGACTTTTGAAACCACACGCTGGAGGATGTCCCGCGTGGCCGCGTTGTCTTCAGTTCCCGGCGCGCCCAGCAGCTCTGCGGCCTTCTGAACATCATACTCAAAAATCAGCCGGACGGCTTCCGGAAGCTGGCTGAGGTAATCAATCTTGTTAATTACCGCCTCCACCACCATTTCAAGCCATTCCAGGAGCTGCGGCGTGAGAGGCTCTGAAACTAGCCCAGCCTCCGCAAGGAAAGGCACGCACAATTCCACCAGCCTGGCCATCGGCAACTGCTTCAGGTAATGGCGGTTCAGCCAGTTCAGTTTCTCCTGGTCAAAGACGGCGGCGCTCTTGATAATGTGGTCCAGCGAGAACTGCCGCAAAAGTTCCGGCGTACTCAGGATCTCGGTCTTCCCGTCCGCAGGCGACCACCCCAGCAGCGTCAGGTAATTACGCAGGGCCTCTGGGAGAATTCCCATGCGCCTGAAGCTTTCAAGCGAAGTCGCCCCATGGCGTTTGGAAAGGCGGGAACGGTCGCCTCCCAGGATGGTGGAGAGATGGGCAAAGTGCGGAGGCTCCCACCCGAAAGCGTCATAAAGCGCCAACTGGCCGGGCGTGTTGGAAATGTGATCGTCGCCTCGGATCAGGTGCGTGATGCTGCTCAGGTGATCGTCCACCACAACGGCAAAGTTGTAGGCTGGAATGCCTCCCGAGCGCACCAGGATGGGATCACCGATGACATCGCCGGGAAAGCTGGTCTCACCGTGGACAAGATCTTTCCACGCAAAAGCCCACTCCGTAATCTTCAGCCGGATTGCCGCAGGCTCCCCCGCCTCAACCCGGTGGGCGGCGTCCTCACTGGGAATTTTGCGGCACCGGCCGGAATACTGCGGCTGGCGTCCGGCTTTCAATGCCTGCTGGCGTTCATCCTCAAGCTGCTCAGGCGAACAGAAGCAATAGTAGGCGTGGCCCTGCTGAATAAGCTCCTGCGAATATTTTGTGTAAAGCTCCTGGCGCTCTGACTGGCGATAGGGACCGAACGGGCCTCCGCGGTCCGGCCCCTCGTCCCAATCCAGGCCGAACCACTTTAAGTCCTCCAGCAGTTGAGTCTCATAGCGACTTTCGGACCTTTCGAGGTCCGTATCTTCAATCCGCAAAACCAACTTTCCGCCATGATGTCGTGCAAACAACCAGTTGAATAATGCCGTACGCGCATTACCCACATGAACGTATCCGGTGGGGCTGGGCGCAAATCGAACTCGAATATTTTCCATGTCCATTCAATTGAAACCTTCTTTCGAAAACTAACATACGGATTGCAACCTGTACAGCTTTGAGACCTCCGGGCCGCGAAAGCCGAAATTGAGCCCGGACACCCGATGGGACGGATGATCCGTATCCTCAAGGGGAAATTACTGCTTGCCAAACATTGACCAAACAGTACGGATTGACAGCCGTTGTTATTTCAGGCACTGTTATGAAGTTCTAATCGTTCGTGCGAGGGGAGGGGACCAACCGTGCGAAAGGAGAACGAGTTTCCTAACTGGGAAGCAGTTAGGTGTCGTCTTCCATTCTGCTCTACGCTGCTGACGGAATCAGCGGCTGAAAAAACGCGCCATCCGGCGGTTGTTACGGCTCTTTCTGAAACTGGCGGAAAGTTCAGTTCCAGAAAGAAAGTGGCTCCAGGTGAGGTTGTAGGTATCATCCTTCACCCGGACCTCCGTTATGCGATTCGAGGTCATGTGACCTGGACTCGCCAGACACAGGATGACGTTAATATAAGTTTTGGCGTGACTTTTGAGGACGAAATTCCTGAAAGCCTCTGGGCTACGCTGAGACAAACTGTGGCGGTCTGAATTCCTCGGCCGCCATTTCATTTTCAGGATTGCCTCACAATTCCTCTTTGGCTTCATGATGACGGCTGCGTGTGCGGTTTTGACAGGCCTGCATCGGGATGCTGTCACCGCAGATACGGTCACACACATATAGCTCTATAATTCTCCCCATCGATCTGTGCTTCTGGGGCATAGCGTTTCGATGGATTTTTCCCCCTGCCAACCTGTAACCGGCAAGGCTCGGGCCAAAGAAACCTGCGCGGGGACAGTGGCGCAGTAAGCCGGTGGCTGAGGTTTCGCCACCTGTCAGGGTTTGATTGTTCGCTGCAAATCCGGTAGCCAGGCAGAGTGGTGGTTCAGGCTGGGACTGTGGGTGCGGTCCACTTCAAGAGGTGTAATTGAAACCTCGTGGGCGAAGATAGCGGCATAATCGGAGTCCGGCTCAACCTGGCGGTGAGGTAGCGTTTCATCCAGCCAGTAATAAGGCTTGCCGCGCGGATCTTTTTTCTCGAACACGATGTTTTGGGAAATCTTCTGGCTCTGGCGCGTCAGGCGCTCGCCGCGGATCTCGTGGTTGGGAACATTCACATTCAACGCGACACCCGGCATCAGCCCTTCCTGCAAAATCCTTGAGGCTATGTCAAAAGCGACCGCGCCGGCGCGGCCGAAATCTTCCGGATTTCGACCGACAAGTGAAATGGCAAATGCCGGAACGCCGTGCAGGGCCGCTTCCTGCGCCGCAGCCACGGTTCCTGAGTAAATCAGATTCTCGCCCAGGTTGCCGCCCGGATTGATGCCGGAAACGACGAGGTGAGGCTTTTGCGGCAGGATCTGGTAAATCGCGAGAATTACGGTGTCGGCAGGTGTGCCGCCCACGGCGTAATGGCGGTCGTCCAGCTTTCTGACCCGCAGCGGCTGATGCAAAGTAAGGGCCTGGCTTGACCCGCTTCTTTCACTGTCGGGCGCCACCACCATCAAATCACCCAGAGGACTGAGTGCCCGCTCCAGCGCTTCAAGACCTGCAGCGCCGATGCCGTCGTCATTGGTTAAAAGGATTCGTTTTTTCCCCATGGATGGCTTAAGGACGCGCGCCCAAGGAAGGTCCAATCAATTCCTGGCACTTCAATTCCCAATTGACTCTAAGAGTCTAACACAAATTCCAACCTGACTTTCGCGGCCAGTCTACCAGCGAGCGCCGGAAAGCATCTAACAGTAAGGTGGCGGATATGAAATGATCTTCAGGAAGTCAATAGGACAAGGAGGGTAAAAATCATGAAGAAACTGGCATTATTTCTTATCGTTACCTTTACCGTGCTGGGCGCAGTTCAAGTAGCCAGTGCGAGGGAAAATGCAAAATCGAAGTCTGAAAACACAGGGACTTCGATGTGGGATTCCTTCAAACCGGAAACACTTAAGGGAAAAATCTCGATCATTGAGCCCGGGAAGAAAGCCGTGTTCCTGAGTGCTGCCAATGGAGTCTCTTACCAATTCCTGGTGACGCCCAAAACCAAAATTCAGGTTGCGGGAGCAAAAACCACCATCGCTCAACTGGCCGATCAGGCAAATGAACACGCTACCGTTGTTTTTGTTGCCCGGCCTCAAGGCGATTTTGCCCACAGCATCACCATAAGCAGTTAATACGGCCCTTCCCTTTCGGCAAAAGCCGCATTCAACCAATGGGCATGGGGCTACAGAAAAAATGGCGGTCCGCTGGGGACGGTCTTATTGCGGAGGAAGCTAACTGACATGCGTCCCCCGTGCGGATCAGATACCCCATCTTTACCTTCAAAGCGCTCAGGCGAAGTATCAATCCCGTTTGCATTTCCTGCCAGCCGAAAGGCTGCTGCTACGGGTCTTGCAATTAGCCTCTTCCGCCAGGTCCAGCACGTCCATCGACCAGTTTTTGATTGCCACCCCCAGCGCGCATTGTTCTTTCAGTTGGAAAGCCCCGCCTGAAACAATATAATCTTGCGCATGACTAATAACTCTGGGAATTCAAGCAGCAGCCATCGTTTTCTTCTTACTGGAGCCAAAGGTTTTATCGGCTCATGGATCGTCCGAAAGCTGATCGAGCGAGGAAGCACACCATGGATTTATGATCTTGACACAAGGGCGCACCGGCTGGAGCAATTGCTCACCAAAGAACAAAGGGAGAAAATCTGCTTTGTTCAGGGAGATATCTCCGACTTTGACGCTCTCGACCGCGCCGTCGCAGAAAATGGAATCACACACCTGATCCATCTGGCGGCGCTCCAGGTCCCGATGTGCGCAGCAAATCCGCGAGCCGGAGCGCTGGTGAATGTTGTGGGAACCGTGAATGCATTTGAAGTTGCACGCAAACGCCGCGACCAGGTCAAACGCATTGTCTATGCAAGCTCGGTCGCCGTTTTCGGCCCGGAAGAATTTTACGGCCATTCCACGGTGCTTGAAGGCGCGCCGCTCCAGCCCAACACTCATTACGGAGTCTTCAAACAGGCAAATGAAGGCAATGCGCGCATCTATTACCTCAATGACGGCATTTCGAGCGTCGGATTGCGGCCCGGCACCGTTTATGGAGTCGGCAGGGATCAGGGAATCACATCCGGGCCCACAAAGGCTATCAAGGCCACCATCGTTGGCCGTCCGTACACCATCCGTTTTACGGGCGGCTTTGACATGCAATATGCCAAAGACACGGCGGAAATCTTTGTGCGCTGCACGGAAGTCCCCGTTGAGGGCGCAAAAACCTATACGCTGCGGGGGGCCGTGATCCAGATGGACGATTTTCTGGCGACGCTCAACCGCCTGCTGCCGAGGTCAAAGGAATTCATCCGCGCGGAGGGGAAGCCGATTCCCATCGCGTATGACTTTGATGACAGCGCCCTGCAGCGCGATATCGGCGAGGTTCCCCGCACGCCGCTCGAAGACGGCATTCGCGAGACGGCGGAAATCTTTGAACGCCTTCGCACCGAGGGAAAAATCGATACCACAGACCTGGAAGCGTGAGGTGGCGATGAAGGCCGCCGTCCTGCAGGATGTCGAAAAGCTGGTTGTCCGGGAAGTCCCTGACCCTGTGCCTGCTCCCGGTGAAGTCGTGCTTCGGGTAAAAGCAGTGGGTGTTTGCGGTACCGATCTTCACCTTTATCGAGGTCACGGAAATTACAATCTGGACGCCCAAGGAAGGCACATTCCACTCACCGAGCAACCCCAGATTCTCGGGCATGAATTCAGCGGCGAAGTCGTGGAAGTTGGCAAGGAAGTCAAAGACCTGAAAGCGGGTGACAGGGTCCTCTGCGATCAGGGCATTAACTGCGTCAGTTGCGGGCGCGACCCTCTGTGCTCTTACTGCGCGACGGGAGATTCGCACCAGTGTGAATTCTACGGCGAGCACGGGATTACCGGATTGCCGGGAGCGCTGGCTGAATATATTTCCATGCCCGCCGCCAACTGCCTGGCTTTGCCTGATGACATGCCCATGGACCTGGCGGCGCTGGTTGAGCCCGTAGGCTGCGTCCTGCACTCGAGCGAACGCACCAGCCGGGCCAATGCCCGCTACACGCAGGATGGCGGCGAGCACATCAGGAACGTTTTGATCTGCGGCGCAGGGCCAGCCGGCATCTACTTTCTACAGTACCTCCGGAACGTCTTGCATTTTGAGGGTCTCATTTTGGTGAGCGACGTCCGTGATATCAATCTCAACCTTGCGCAAAAATTCGGAGGGACTCCGGTCAATGTTGCCCAACAGGACCTGCGCGAAGCCGTCGAGGAACTGACCCACGGAGAGAAAATCCATTACCAGATTGATGCTTGCGGCAATTCCATGATTTTTGAGCAGATGCCGAGCCTGATTCGCAAGCAGGCAACCGTCCTGCTCTACGGCCATGGGCACCAGGGACGGGACATCAGCCTGATCGGCAACTTTCTGTTCCTGGAACCCGTGCTGGTTGCGGCGGTCGGGGCATCGGGCGGCTTTGATCCCGACGGGCGTCCAACAACTTACCGGCGGGCGCGCGAACTGGTGAACTCGCGCACCATCCAGGTAGCTCCGCTGGTGACCCATCGCTATCACAAGCTTGAGGAAGTCCCACGCGCCTTTGAGCAGGACTTCCGGCACGAGGCTTACATCAAAGGCATTCTCACCCTCGATTAACGCACGCCGGCTGGGGCGTGTGTGCGTTCAAGGAAATTGAAAGCGTTTCATAGAAGGCTTGCCGGTCAACGGTCCACGGGAACCTGAGTGAGCGAGGAGGAAAGAACTTCATGAACGCATGGTTGGGCTTTTCACTGGTCGTCGTTGGCGGAATCATGCAGGGCACCTACTTCCTTGGCCTGAAGTACGTCAGTCCCTGGAAGTGGGAGAATATCTGGGGTCTCTATGCCCTGTTCGCCCTGATCGTGTTGCCTGCCGGATTGGCATTCGCCACAGTTCCGAGCCTTTCAGAAATGCTGGCGCGGACTCCGGGTTCGGCAATCGCAATGATATTTCTCTATGGCGCGGGCTGGGGAATCGGATCAGTGCTGGCAGGGCTGGGCGTTGCCAAGATGGGCATGGCGATGGGAGTTTCCGTGCTGATCGGAGTCACAGCCGCCATTGGAACGTTCGTTCCGCTGGTAGCCAATTCTCCTGAACTGGTTTTCACACCCAAGGGAATGCTCGTAATCCTTTCGGTAGTTGTCTTGCTTCTCGGCGTCGGCCTGGCGGCCATAGCGGGCAAAAAGCGTGAGGTCAGCCTTGGCGGCGCGCCAACGCAGCTTGAAAAAGGAAGCTTTGGAGCGGGGCTGGCCATCTGCGTATTCAGCGGGATCTTTTCCGCCATGCTGAACATGGCTTTCGCCTTCAGCCAGCCAATGGTCAAAGCCGGAATGGAAACCGGTGCGAGCAATTTTGGAGCCTTGAACGCCGTGTGGATGGTGGCGCTTGCCGGAGGCTTTATCGCCAACGCGGTTTACACGGGATACCTGCTGACTCGCAATAAGACCTGGCGAAACTTTGCTTTTCCCGGAACAGGCTGGTTTTGGTTCATCGGCCTCGGCATGTCCGTGCTGTGGACAGGCGGCGTTGTTCTTTACGGACGGGGCGCAGCGTCAATGGGGCTGATCGGGGCTGTCGTCGGCTGGCCGCTTTTCATGGCCATCATCATTTTTGTTTCCACCCTATGGGGGTTTGCAAGCGGCGAATGGAAGGGCTCCAGCAATCAGGCCAAAGGGTATATGGTGGCCGGCATGGTGGTCCTGCTGATCGCCTCCGCCCTGGTTGGCATTGCAAATCATATGTAAAGGATAAATTGCACCATAGTGGTGTATACTGGTGCCATGGCAGCAACAAAGGCAGCTCGAACAAGAACTGTACGGCGAAGCGTGACGCTATCCCCTGAAATAGCAAGGAAGGTGGGAACGATTGCAAAGCGCCGCCGATTGAGCGATAACCGCGTGCTCGTCGAACTTATCGAAGAGGGCATTGAAGCCCAGAAGCAGAAGGAAAAGGCTTTTTTTGAACTGGCCGAACGATTCCGCGAGGCACGCGACCCCAAAGAAGTGAAGGCGCTCGGAGACGAGTTGGGGCAATTTGTCTTTGGTGAGTAATGCCCCAAGTTGAAACCTGGTCCAATATTCCTGCCGCCATCCGAAATCACCTGATCGAGCGTATGCGCGACCGAAACATCAGGGTTGAAGACCTTAACAAACTAAGGATCTGGCTGGAATCAAAACCAAACGTTCCGGAAGGATTGTGGTACAGGGACTTTGGCACCTTTAAGCTTTGCGGCGAAGGACGCTTTCCGAAAACATTTCTTCTCCCCGGACAGGCCGCCAAAGGACAAAAGGTTTGAGCCTTTCTTGACATTGTTGCCCGCATCAGCCTCAACGGTTTGAGTCTGCACGGGCGCCCCATTACCAAAATGCTTTAGCCGTGGCGTCGCCACGCTTACTCTGGAATCGGGGCCTCTTCGGGCAGCAGTCCTTTTTTGCGCAAATCCCGCCAGAAATCACCAGGAATGGGATGGCTGATAAGGCGGAAATTATCCTCTAGTTCAGCCACTGACCGCGCTCCCGGAATCACTGAAGCAACCGCCGGGTGCGCCAGCGGGAATTGCAATGCCGCAGCCTTCATGGGCACCTGATGGCGCGCGCACACTTCTTCAACCTTTCGAACCTTTTCCAGAATCTCAGGCGGCGCGTCGGCGTAATTGAATTTTGCGCCGGGCTTCGCCCCGGTGGCCAGGATGCCGCTGTTGTAAGGCCCGCCGATGATGATGCTGATGTGCTTCTCAACACAAAGCGGCAGCAGTTCTTTCAGGCCAGTGTGGTCGATCAGGCTGTAGCGGCCCGCAAGCAGAAAGCAATCAAATTTCCCCTCGCGCGCAAAGCGGGCAGGCATTTCCGCCTGGTTCATCCCCGCGCCAACGGCTTTGATTTTCCCTTCTTTGCGAAGCTGATCGAGCGCGGGATACGCACCCTTGATAGCCTGGGTGTAGTGATTATCAGGGTCGTGGATGTGCAGGATATCGATGTGGTCAACCTGCATGCGCTCCAGGCTGTCATTGAATGAGCGCATCACGCCTTCGTGACTGTAATCAAAGACCGGCTTGAACGGCGCGGGATTATCAAACTCGTCTTTCTCAAGCGTACCGGGCTCAACGGGCTCAAGCACACGGCCAACCTTGGTAGCCAGTACGCGGGAATCAGCGGGAACGCCGGCAAGGCCCTTGCCCATCCATTTTTCGCTCTTGCCATGCCCGTAGAGCGGCGCTGTATCAAAAAAGTTGATGCCAAGTTCAAGCGCGCGACGGATTGTAGCGACGGCAGCTTCGCCTTGAACATCCTCAAACAGACCGCCGAGCGGCGCGCCGCCCAGGCCCAGGCGCGTTACCTGCAGTCCGGTTTTTCCTATCTGAACTTTTTTCAAAGGGTCCATAGAACTCTCCCGATGTTGATTTTGACGATGGCAACGATTGATTCCGGATTCAGTCGCTCCCGCAGGACTCGCAATCTATCATGCCCGGAACCGCCGGGGCAAGCCTTGGTGCGCTCCACCGGGTTAATTCTACGGTTGGGGTTCAACCTTTGGGCCTCTTATCACGCCGGAACGCTGGCGAACAGCTGGCTAAGCGAGCACAGTCCATAGTGGTGTATAATGGGACTTATGGAAGGCATCCTTGTCTTTCTCATTTTCATGGTTGTGTGGTTTCTGATCCTGCCAAGAATTCCAGGCGCGTCTCGATTTACCTGATCACCGCGTCCCCCGATCCGGTCGGGCCGGGATGATACTCCTGACAACAAGAAGTGCGGGTGAACATCCTCTATGCCAATTTTCGAATACACTTGCCAGAAGTGCAAAAAGACCTTTGAGAAGCTGGTTCTCAGCAGGAATCAGGCAGCCCCGGTGTGCCCCAAGTGTGGCTCCAAAAAGACCGAGCAGGTATTCTCAACCTTCGCAACCTCTGGCACCTCCGTAAGAACCGGCGGCGCCGCGTGCGCGCCCTCGGGCGGCGGTTGACGCCTTTAAGAAGAGCGGGCCGCTCTTCATTTCCCGATGTCAAACTGGCAGGAAAGATTGCGCGCAGGGGCTTGTGTGCACGCATGGGAAACGGCTTCCCGTCTGCCAAACAAGGCGGACGGCGGCTTTATTGTGGACAATCTGACAGGAACTAGAAAGATGCCGAATACTTCAGCCAGGCGTCTTTCAGATCTTTGCCGCGGAAGGTCCAGGTGCGCTCGTCAATCTGTTCGATTCCTTCCCGGCTCTGGAAGTATTGCACTCCGCGAGTTGTGAACTGGATTTTCGCTTCCACAGGCCCCTCAACTTTATACGGTGGAATTTCATCCAGGCGCTCCATGGCGCGTTGGCCTTTCTGCTTGATCAGGGCTGCCGCTGTTGGATGAGGAAGCATAAAGCCGGCAGTCCGGCTGGCGCCTGACTTCACTGCGGCGCATTCAGCCTGGGGCACAAGCGCGTGGAGTTCTTCACAGGCCGCTGTGTCCCCTGCAAGCATGATCGTAGGAACTCCAAACGAGCCCGCCAGCATCACGCGCACGCCGATTTCCCCCACCGGCTTGTTGTTGATCCACATATTTTCAACACCCAGGGAGTTGAAAGAATGGTTCAAAATTCCATTCATTGCTCCCGCCATGGCGTGTTGACCCACAAAAACCATCGCAGCGAAGGATGAATCCAGTTCCAGCGTTGGGGAGACGGGCTGGCCAGTGAGCAGAAGCGCTTTGGGATTGATATCAAGAGCTGA
>JBJKQZ010000441.1:0-3947 GCA_046704865.1 Terriglobia bacterium | reverse complement strand
GAATATAGAGGCGTCACGTCGGGACTGGACCCGAGCGGAGTCCTGAAAATCATTCGAGACGATGGCCGGCAGGAGTTGCTGGTAGCCGGAGAGATTACTGAGCTAAGATAGATGGGAACTGTCGCCCTTCATTCGGCAGCCGCAGGCAAATAATGCTACTAGTAATTGATATTGGTAACACAAACACCAGTCTGGGAGTGTTCAAGGACAAAGAACTATGCGCCCAGTGGCGTCTTTCGACCAACCGTGAGCAGACGGCGGATGAATACGGTATCCTGATTCGAAACCTCTTTCATCTCGATGGCCTCGAGTCCAAGAAGATCAGTGGCGTCATGATTGCCAGCGTGGTTCCCCCGCTCGACAGCTTGTTGGAGAAAATGGCGGAGAAATACTTTCGGCTCAAGGCCGTCTTTCTCGGACCCGGCACGCGCACAGGCATGGCGATTCGATACGACAATCCGCTGGAGGTGGGAGCGGACCGCATTGCGGATAGCGTGGCGGCTTTTGAGAAGTATGGCGGACCCTGTATCGTTGTGGATTTCGGAACCGGCATTAACTTTGATGTGGTCTCCGAGAAAGGCGAGTACTTGGGCGGGGCGATCGCGCCGGGAATCGGCATTTCGGCGGAAGCGCTCTTCTCTCGTGCCGCTCGATTGCCGCGTATCGAAATTCGAGAACCCGAACGGGTCATCGGAACCAACACCGTGGCGAGTATGCAGTCGGGCCTTTTCTATGGGTCCGTGGGGCTGGTAGACGGCATTCTTGACCGCTTGTGCGCCGTAACGGGTCCTAAAACGCGCGTGATCGCCACGGGTGGCCAGGCGCAGCTCCTGGCATCGGCTTTGAAGCACAAACCACCGGTCGACCCGTTTCTTACCCTCGAAGGGCTTCGAATTATTTACGAGCGGAATCTCTCAACATCTCATCGCAAATAGCATTGGAAAACTACTTTAATTACTTCACGGAGATTGAAGAGTGTTTCCAGCGAGCAAGAGGCGTCACCACGTTGCTCTCCACTCTTGACTGGGCCCTCATTGAATCCTGGAAAGAAGCCGGGGTTCCGCTGGAAGCCGTAATTGTGGGAATCGAACGTACCTTTGAGAAGTATCACAAAAGGCCGCAAAGGTTCCGAAAAGTTAACAGCCTTGCGTATTGTTCGCAGGAGGTTGTGAAGGCTGCGGAAGAAGTCAACAGAGCGGAAGCCAGTAGCGCTCCGGGAAGAAGGAGCCACGACGAGCCTATGTTTGCCAGGAGTGACGTCGACGGGTTCCTCAAACGCAATGCCGAGATTCTTACGGAGGCTTCGAAGTCACAGCACGCTGCGGGGCAGAATGACCTGGCGCAGGATTTCGATGAAGTCGCTAAGGCGCTGGCGCACATTGCTGCCAGTGACACTGAATGGGCTAGCGACCCTGAAGGTCTGGAGCGCCAACTGACAGTCCTCGAAGACAAACTCTCAGCTTCTATCACGCGTGCCGCTCCGGTGGAGTTGCTTACGGCTTTCCGGGCGGAAATCGACCGCACAATGGCTCCTTACCGGAGAAACCTGGGTAGAGGAGAGGCGGAGTCGCTGGAAAGACAATTTATTAAGAAGAGTCTATTTGAACATTACAAGCTTCCTCGCCTGAGCCTCTTTTACATGTAAGGGAGCCGGACTGCCGCTTGTCGATGCCCGGCGGTTGAGCAGGGTTGATGCCAGCATTCATCAGGGTGATCCGTGCCATTTGATTTTTCCCCGAAAAAACTGGTCTATGGTGGCAAGGCACTTGGCCATGCAGAAGGACGCACAATTCTGGCTCCTTTCATTCTGCCTGGCGAGAGAGTGGAAGTTGAAACAGTACACGTCACGAAAGGGGTCGTTCATGCGAGACCTTTGCGCATTCTGGACCCAGCCCCCGAGCGTATTGAGCCCCCTTGCGCCTATTTTGGAAGATGCGGAGGCTGCCATTATCAGCATCTGGACATAGGCAATCAGGTGCGATGGAAGTTAGAGATTCTCCGCGAGACGCTAAAGCGAATTGGGAAGATAGGCTGGGACGGAGACATTCGTGTCCACCTGGCGTCCCCATGGAATTATCGCAACCAGGCCCAGTTGAAAGTGGCGCATGATGAATTTGGCAATATTGCTTTGGGCTTTTTTGAAGGCGAAACTCACCGGCTAGTTGCTGTCGATGAATGCCTGATTCTCTCGCCCCGTCTAAACCAGATCCTTGGGCAACTCCGCCAGCCACAGTGGACCGGCAGGCTCCGTGGTTGCCGGGAAGTTGAACTGCAGGCCAATGATCGGGACAATCAGGTCCGGATCATCTTTCACGGTAAACTCGAAGGAGACCAACCCGAAAAGCTGGCCATGGACCTTCTGCAACAAATGGTTGAGGTTGTTGCGGTTGCTTTTTATGAAACGCCAAACAGGCAGGTGTTCGGACAACCTGACCTCGCTTACCGGGTGGGAGAGTTTGAATATCGAATCAGCGCGGGCGCCTTTTTTCAGTCCTCACGCTACATGCTTTCTGAACTGGTGGGTGCAGTTACTGAATCACCTCCTGGAAACCTTGCTCTCGATCTCTACGCAGGCGTGGGCTTATTCACTCTGCCTCTAGCGCGGCGCTTCCGGCAGGTGATTGGAGTGGAGTCACATCCGGCCGCATCGCTTGACCTGAAAGCAAATGCAGCAAGCCATGGGCTCGACAATGTGCGTGCCGTGGGTCAGCCAACCTCGGAATTCCTTCGCCGATTTGCGCAGGACCAGCCGGATCTTGTAACTCTCGACCCTCCCCGCGGCGGTGCAGGACAGTCCACGCTGAGATATCTTGTTGATTTGCAGCCGCGACGTATTCATTATGTTGCGTGTCACCCGCCCACCTGGGCGCGTGACCTCGCATATTTGTTAAGCAGGAATTATCGTCTGGATGGGGTTGAAATGTTTGACTGCTTTCCTCACACCTACCACATAGAATGCCTGGCACGCCTTGTCCGTGAGGATCTGATCCCCTCATGAAAAGCCCCTTGCTGATCCTGGCGGCTTGTTTTGCACTTGGAATCCTGGTGGCGCATCAGCTGAATCTTGGTTTCCGTGATATTTCGGTGTCTCTTGCCGCAGCATCTGCTTGCCTCCTGCTTGGCCTTATCTCTCTTCGTCGAGAATGGATTGTTGTTTCCGCGGGTTTGGTACTTGCAGGTTTTGTTCTTGCGGGTATAGGGGCTGCTATTAGCTTTCAATTTCGTTTTTTGCCCAACGACATTCATAATCTGGCCGGCTGGGGCCTGAATTTGAAGCAGAATGTCGAAACGGAGGGAGTGATCACCAGCAACCCCATTCGTGGGCCTGAGAGCATTCGTTTTGACCTGGAGTGCCGAAGAGTTGAACTCGGCAACCGGTGGCGGAATGTGCAAGGAAAAGTCCAGATCCGTTTATTCGTCCCAGCCAAAAACCAAAGCTGGGCGGCAGTTGAGGCATTGGATTTTCACTATGGCGACCTGATTCGTGTCCCTATCCGATATGAAAAGCCGCGGGTCTATCGAAATCCAGGAAGCTTTGATTTCCGCTGGTGGCTGCAGGCGATCAATGATATTTCATGGGAAGGCAGCATCAAGAGCCCGCTGGTGGTCCAAAAGTTATCCTCATCCCAATCATCTGCTTTTTCGATGCTGGTGCAGGATGTCCGTACGCGCCTTTTGCGCGGGATTAATCGGTTGTATCCTTCTTGGTCGCCTGAAGGCCGGGTCGGCGCGGTGCTGAAGGCGGTCCTGCTTGGCGACCGGTCATCACTTGATTCGGACACCGTCGAAAATTTTCGACAATCCGGTTTGTATCACCTGTTGGTGATTTCGGGTCTGCATGTGGGGTTGCTGGCTTCTGTGCTTCTTTTCTTCCTCTA
Organism: Terriglobia bacterium; assembly: GCA_046704865.1. Taxonomy (GTDB): domain Bacteria; phylum Acidobacteriota; class Terriglobia; order UBA7540; family UBA7540; genus SCRD01. The sequence continues at coordinate 69 of JBJKQZ010000441.1, read as the reverse complement.
TCTTTTCCACGTTGGGGAATCCTGGAGAGCAGCGAGTCTCCTGGTTTTCCTTGGTGCGTATTCTCTATT
>JBJKQZ010000440.1:0-3925 GCA_046704865.1 Terriglobia bacterium | reverse complement strand
CTCTACGCCTTCAGTTGTCTGCCAGAATGGAAACTTTCTCGGCGGAAAGGCGCCAGCTAAAACGGCGCCGCTTTCCGGTTGTATTTAAATTATGGAGAACGCACTGGCATGAAAATGACGCGAGCAGAAGCGAAAGCAAATCACACGCTGGACACCAAGCATGAGCAGTTCACCGAAACCATCTACGGCGTGCTCTGCTCCACATGCCACAACTATATCTTAATTGACCACACGAACTGTTCCGTCACCTGCCGCGTCCACGAGATCTGCCGCCAGGCCTACTCCCGCGGGGAATGAGCTAGCTGTTCACCCAAGACAGAAGCGCGAGGGCGGCCAACGTGCCGACGCCATCGTTTATCTAAGTTTCCGGCCCTATTTTGTTCCCGAAGCGCCCTCCTCTTTAACTGGACGCGGCGCAATCGTGGGGATGTTCTCCTGGCGCATCATGCGATTCAAATTTGCCAGATCCGTTGCGCGAATCGAGTTCCACCGGCTGGTCAGATCGTCCACCTGTTTGCGATAGACTTCATACAAGTCCCAATCCTGCTGCGGCGGCGCGGAATCGGCGCTATCCACGCCGTTCACCAGGTAACCGATTTTGCTGTTCATCTCAATCGGATAGTTCAGCATGTCCTCGCTGGCCGACGCCTTCGACTGAATCAGCGAATCCTCCACCACGGTCATTTTCTTGTCCACCCCTTCGGCTGCGTCCAGAACGGCTTTCGCCTTTTCGTCTCCTTCCAGCCGCTTGCGCAGTGCGTCAAGCTGATTGCGGACGTCCCGGATTTCGAGCACGGCCATATGATCCTGAGCCATCAAATCGCTCAGCTTTGAAACCAGGTCGAACTGCTTCGCCAGATCCGCTTCGCTCGCCTTCACTCTCGGATCGGGAACGATCTGGATAGGAACCGCGTACGCTTTGCCCTCGATGGTCAGCCGCGCCCGGTAATGTCCGGAGAGCGCCAGCGGGCCGATTGGTCCGCCTTCATCGTAAACGGCGCACGGCACTTCAACGGGCTTCTCGTAGCGCATATCCCAGACGAAGCGGTTCAGTCCCTTGTCTTTTGGCAGTTCGCCATGGGGATGCCGCTCCTCCGGAGAATCGGCGTGGCAAACCGGCTCGCTCTTCGGCCTGCTCGAATAATGGCGAATCACTTTTCCGGTGCTGTCCAGAATGTCCAGTGAAATATCTTCCTTCGGCTCGCTGGCCAGGGAGTAATCGAGAACTACTCCATCTGGCGGATTCGCTCCCACTCCCGCCCGGACACCGAATGAAAAACTCGGGCCGCGAAAACGCACCGCTGGCGCCGGCTTGTAGAAATGCACCGGAGCATCGAGCGTCTCTGCGGTCATATCACGCAATGGAGTAATGTCATCTAGCGACCAGAATGCCCGGCCGTGCGTCGCGATAATCAAATCATCGCCCTTGATGGTCAGGTCCCGTACGGGCACCGCCGGCAGGTTCATTTTGAGCGGCTGCCAGTTGCCACCGTCGTTGAACGAAACGTAAACGCCCCGCTCGGTGCCGGCAAAAAGCAGCCCAGCGCGCTCGGGATCTTCGCGTACCACTCGTACGAACGCCCCGTCGGGAATGCCCTTGGTAATCAGCGTCCAGGTCTTTCCATAGTCGGTCGTCTTGTAGGCATAGGGATGCAAATCATCATTTTTGAAATTATCCACCGCCGCATACGCCGTTCCCGCCTGCTCTGGCGAAGGATCAATCAGAGCCACCTTGCTCCAGTCGGGAATCCCTTTCGGCGTCACGTTCTCCCAGTGCTGTCCGTCGTTCTGCGTCACCCAGATGAGTCCATCGTCAGTGCCGGCCCAGATCAGACCCTGTTTCACCGGCGATTCCGCCACTGTGTAAATCAGGTCGTAGTATTCAGCGCTGGCCTGATCCTTGGCTACCGGTCCGCCCGAAGGACCCTGCTTCGATTTGTCATTGCGGCTCAAATCTGGGCTGATTACTGTCCAGCTCTGCCCCCCATTGGTGGATTTGAAAAGCACCTGCGCGGCGAAATACAAGACGTTCGGATTTTCCGGCGAAATAGCGATGGGCATCGTCCAGGTAAACCGGTATTTCTGGTCCGAAGCCGGCCAGCCGTCCGGATCATCGGGCCACGGCGAAATCAGCAGCGATTGCTCAGTGCGTTTGTTGAAGCGTGTCAAAATGCCGAAATATGTTCCGCCGTAAACGATGTTCGGATCGGCAGGATCGGGAACGATATAGCCGCTTTCTCCGCCGCCCACGTCATACCAGTCCTGCCTTCCGATGTATCCATGCGCGGTGCGGCTGGCAATGGCCACGCTGGAAAGGTCCTGCTGTGCGCCGTAAATGTAATACGGAAACCGGTTGTCTGTGGCAACGTGATAGAACTGCCCAGTCGGCTGGTTTTCCAGCGTGCTCCAGGTCTCGCCCCAATCGGTTGAAATCGTCGCGCCGCCATCATTGCCCACAATCATGCGCTTCGAATCAGTCGGATCAATCCACATTGCGTGGTTATCGCCATGCGGCACACGAACGGTCGAAAAGAGATGGCCGCCATCCGTCGAGCGGTAAAAGCCCACATCGAGAACGTAAATCGTATCCGTGTTTTGCGGGTCCGCCAAAATGTGCATGAAATACCATCCGCGCTGTATGAGGCGGTGATCGCCATTCACAAAACGCCAACTCCCGCCGGCATTGTCACTGACGTATAGGCCGCTCTTGTCATTTTCCGCTTCGAGCAGCGCATATACGCGTTCGCCATTCGCGCCAACCGCAAGCCCAATTTTGCCCAGCACGCCCGGAGGCAAGCCATGCCCTTCGATGTGCTTCCACGTTTTTCCTTCATCACTCGATTTATAAATGCCGCTGCCCGGTCCGCCTCCAACAAACGTCCACGGATACCTGCGTTCCTGGTATAGGGCTGCGTAGATAATGTGAGGATTCTTTGGGTCAAACACCATGTCCGTCGCCCCGGTGTTCTCGTCCTTGTACAGAACTTTCGTCCAGGTTTCTCCTCCGTCCGTCGTGCGGAAAATGCCGCGTTCAGCATTCGGCCCGAAGGCATGGCCTATCGCAGCCACCAGCACAATATTCGGATTCCGCGGATCAACCAGAATCGACGCGATGTGCCGCGTGTCTTCCAGCCCGATGTGCGTCCAGGTTTTTCCACCGTCAACTGACTTGTACATGCCGTCGCCATAGGTGATGTCCTCGCGCAAGCACGGCTCGCCGGTGCCGACGTAAATCACATTCGGGTCGGACGGAGCCACTGCTACCGCGCCGATTGCCTGCGTCGGCTCGCCATCGAACAGCGGTTCCCAGTTCAAACCGGCATTGGTGGTTTTCCACACACCGCCACCCACGGCTCCCAAATAGAATGTGTCTGTTCCGGGAACTCCAGCCACCGCCTCCGTTCGCCCGCCGCGGAACGGGCCTACGAGCCGCCACTTCATGCCGCCAAGAGCATTTTTGCCGAGTTGCTGCGCGCCGGCCGTGCCCGCCAGCGCCAAAATAGAGAGCACAAACAGAAAACGATTGCGGAATAAGAATGAACTGCGGTTCTCCACAGACATTTTTCCTCCAGTCGAAAAAACACGTGATTTTACAACCAGCGAGCGATTGGAGCAAAATAAATGAGGAATTTCCCGCGCGTTCAATGTGGATGGTAACGCACGCGCATGCGCGCGCGCCGACTCATCTGTCAGGACGAGACCACATGAAATGAAATCGGGAGCGGAATTCTAGGAACTGGATTTTGGAACCGTCTCTTCCGGATCGGCTTCCACAGTAACGTCCACCTCAGCGCCTTCCTTGAGTTTCACCTTTTTGCCTTTTTCATCCTCAAGTGTGTTTTCAATGCGAATTTCACGGTACAGGTGATCGGCGCCTTCGACGGAAATTTCTGCCTTTTCCGGAAGCTGAGGATGAAGCGGCTTA